>JBIKTP010000082.1:0-7828 GCA_044348035.1 Burkholderiaceae bacterium | reverse complement strand
AGTCCCTGCATGAGCGATTTCGCAGCGCCATCCTTCAGGAGGCCGCACCGGTATGAATGCCGGTGCCCGGAAGGTCTCCGACCGGGTCGGGCACATGCTGGAGGCAATCGAGAACATCAGATCGGACATTGGGCCACTGGACCAAGCTCGTTTTCTGTTTGACGGCAAGACCTAACGCGCCGTCATAGAAAGCATGGTGGTCCATGGCGAGGCTGCTTCGAGGATCGCCACAGCACAGAATTCACGAAGAATGGCGAAATGGTGAATGTCAACCGCCCCCACGCGTGGTGTCGCGCATGGCCTGTGCCAGTTCCTCATGCCCCCGGGCGGCCAGCGTATCGGCCGCCGTCAACCGATCCCGCACCTCCTTGTTCTGGCTGAGCTTGGACTTGCCCACCAGCGAGGTGAGGGTGATCTGGATACCGACGATGTTGCGCAGCATCGTATCGATGAATTCCGGCGCAGAGTCCGACATCTTCCAGGGTTTCGGCTCGCTCGCCTCGTGCTGGCGCGTCAGCCGCGCAACCAGTCCTCGGACGAAGCGGTCGTCGTCGTGGATGGTCAAGCTGCCGTGGGCGTGCACGACCTCGTAGTTCCAGGTGGGCACCTGCCGGTGCGCCTCGTGTTTGCTGGGGTACCAGTTGGGCGAGATGAAGGCCTCCGCGCCGCGGAAGATCACCATCACGGGCGTCCCCGTGGGGCAGCGCTGCCACAGCGTGTTGGCGCGCGCCACATGGGCTGTCAGTGTGCCCAGCGAGCCAACCGCCGGGTCGAACTCGAAGGGAATGTGGTCAGCGTCGGCGCCTTGATCACCATGCGTGACCAGCACACCCAGCGGATGCTCGCGGATGATGCGGTGCAGGGCCGCGGTGTCGGAGATGGTGAATTGCGGAGGGATGTACATCGTTGAGGCGGCTCCAGGCCGCAAGTGGCGGCGACACGGGAAGCACTTTCGTGGCAAACCGGCACAATGACAAGATCCAGTTCCAAAAATTTTCAATGGGCCAGTTGAGTTCATCCCTCAAGGGCGGAAAGTCGCGTGCCAACGGTGCCGGCCGTCGCCTCTACGAGCACTTTCGTGCTCAGCTGGCCGACGGCCGCCTGAAGGTCGGTGACTGCCTGCCTTCCACGCGCGTGCATGCCACCGAATCGGGAATGTCGCGCACCACTGTCAGTGCGGTCTACGATCAGCTTGCCGCGGAGGGCTTCATCGTCACCTCGCCGGGCCGGGCAGCCCGCGTCGCGGTGGTTGCGGGCTCACCCGGGGCGCCTGCGCGTTCACGCGCAGCCCGGAGCACTGGCCGTGTTGTCGCCCCGCTCTCCGCCTTCGGCCAGCGCGTGCAGCGCATGGACTTGCCCACTGTCCATTCGGCACGGCCCCATGCATTCGACTTCCTCTACGGGGCCGTCGGTTCGCGCGATTTCCCGTCCGTGGCATGGCGGCGCGCCTACCTTGCTGCGTTGCTGGACGTGCAGCCGCGCCTGTACTACGCGCCGCCCCAGGGTGACGAGGGCCTGCGGCGCGCTGTGGCCGGATACCTGGCGCGTGCACGGGGCCTGCACTGCACGCACGAACAAGTCCTCATCGTTCACGGCTCTCAGCAAGCCATCGACCTGTGCGCCCGCGTGCTGCTCGATCCCGATGACACCTTCGTCTTCGAGAACCCGGGCTACCTGATGGCGCGGCGCTGCTTCGAGGCGACGGGCGCGCGGGGCCTCTTCATTCCGGTCGACGAGCAGGGACTCGACACGAGCCGGCTGCCGCGCGATCGAGGCGTCAAACTGGCCTACGTGACGCCCTCGCACCAATTCCCGCTGGGTGGCACCTTGCCCATGGCCCGGCGCGAGGCCCTGCTGGCCTGGGCGCGGCGGCAACGTGCCTGGATCGTCGAAGACGACTACGACGGTGAGTTCCGGTATGGCCAGCGTCCGATCGACTCGCTCGCATCGACCGATGTCGACGGCCGCGTGATCTACGTGGGCACGTGCTCCAAGGCCCTGTCGCCTCAGTTGCGCCTGGGTTATCTGGTGCTGCCGCCCGCCTTGGTGGCTGTGTTCCGCCAAGCCAAGCAGCTCACGGACCGGCACGCCCCGTTGCTGGAGCAGCGCGCCATGGCCACGCTGATCGACAGCGGCGTCTACGAGCGTCATGTTCGCCGGGGCCGGCGCGAGAACGAGCGTCGACGCGTGGCGCTGTTGAACGCGGTCGCTCATCACCTGCCCATCGGCACGCAGGTCCTGGGTGCGGCAGCCGGGCTGCACGTGGTGGTACGCGTGCCAGGCATCGGTCTGTCCGACGGGCCGGGCCTTGTGGCCGCGGCTGCCCGCAGGGAAGTGGGCATCTACCTGCTCGCGCCGCTTTTCGCCCCTGCGCAGCCGCGAGCGGCTCGTCATGGCGCAGGCCTGGTCTTGGGCTACGCCAGCTTGTCGATCGCGCAGATCGACGAGGGCGTGCGCCGCTTGAGCGAGGCGGTGAAGGAGGTTCTGGCAACGCTGCCAATCAGGCAGGGGGATTGACAGTGTGTCGAGACGGACTTGTCAGGATCGCGGCTTGGGCAGCGATGGGCTCCGTCTGAGCCTGGTAAACCGCCGTCGAGCGTCGATTGAAGACCGAGGCCGATGCGTCGGAAGTGTGGACCGCACTAAGGCCCCGCACGGCACGAGCGGCGGGACGCGAGATCACACGTGCAACCGCCGTAGAACTTCATTCTGACCTGCTGGCGGACTTGAAGCAAACGCCCAGCGAACACATCTTGACGATCGACGCATCTGACAAAATGCATCATGCTCTCACGTCGCGCGTTTTTCCGCAAAAGCGTTCAGGCTGGTGTCGCCTCGTCCGCGTCCCACGCGGGGCTGGCGCACGCGCAAGTTGAGGAGCTGGAATCCGTTAGCAAATTCATGGCGACGTTCGTGTCCACCCGCAATGTTCCTGGCGCGTCGCTGGCGGTCACCAAAGCAGGTCGGCTTGTCTACGCGCGCGGATTCGGCATGGCTGATGCTACGCAGCCCGTGCGACCAACCGATCTTTTTCGCATAGCCAGCATCTCGAAACCACTCACCGCGGTAGCCGTGCTGCAACTGGTGCAGAAAGGCGATCTCGCAGTCAATGCAAGTGTTTGGGCGGTATTGGGTCTCACCGAACCCAGCGACGCCCGCTGGAAGCTCTGCACTATCTGGCACTTGTTGCATCACATGGGGGGATGGGACGACACCGTTTTCGATCCAATGTTCCAGTCAACTCGGATTGCCGCCGCCATGAAGGTCGGCCTTCCCCTCGATCATTCGACGCTTATTCGCTTCGTGCTGGAGCGGCCACTGCAGTTCGCGCCCGGTGAGCGCTTCGCATATTCAAACTTTGGTTACTGCCTTCTGGGAAGAGTGATCGAACGCATTTCTGGTCTCACTTATGAGCAATATGTGGGTACCCAGGTCCTCGCTCCGCTTGGGATCAAACGGATGCGTCTGGGCAGGACACAACTGGCCCAGCGCGCGACGGAAGAAGTCACTTATCACGACGACAGGGTGCGTACTGCGGCCACCGTCCTCGATCGCACGGGTCAACAAGTTCCATTGCCGTATGGGGCGTGGTCGCTGGAACTGATGGATGCCAACGGCGGCTGGCTGGCGTCCGCTCCCGATCTGGCGAAATTCGCCTGCGCATTCGATGATCCCGCCCGATGCCCAATCCTCAACCCGCAATCGATTGCGCTGATGCTCGCGCGTCCTGATGGTCCCGCCGGCGTTGAGTCGGGGGGCAACTATCCCGGTTGCGCGTGGTTCGTCTGGCCAAACGGCGGTGCATATGCGCACAGAGCGTACATGTCCTCCACCGGATTGCTGGCCGGTTCCTCGTCCTATCTGATGCGTCGCAATGACGGCGTCAACTGGGTGGTCCTTTTCAATAAGGCCTATGGGTCGGATGGCAAACTTTTGATGCTCAGCTTCAGGGACGCCAGCGGTGAAGTTTTTAACGCCGTCGAATGCTGGCCAGCGTCAGACCAGTTCCCAACTTTGATGTAGAGCGAGGCAGGTGTTGACCTGCCCCCTCCCAGTCGTACCACGGTCTTGATCATGAAGTCCCTCAACCAGCGCCGCTGTGATGTCTGGATTTGAGTTTGCGGACGATTGCCTTGCGCGCCGCGGCGCTGGTGTAGGCGCGCTCTTCACCGGCGTAGGCCTTGGTCACTGCCCGGTATTCGGGAGCCTTCTCCTCGGCCTTCAGCGCGAGCATCAGTTCGTGGGGGTTCTTGTGGCCCAGCGCAAGCTCGATGGCGGCGACGATGAACTGCGATTTGGTCACGCCCGGGCGTCTGGCGGCCTGCTCCAGCTGCCGTTCGAGCAAGGGGTCCATGCGCGCGGAAACAGCCATGATCCACTCCGGTTGCACTACGGGATTACAGTCTAGCCATCGGCATGTCATGCAGACTGCGCACCTGGATGGAAAGGTAGTACCCCGATGGCCCCTGCAGCCCCACTCTCGTCCGCGCTGACGCGCGCGCGCATCGCCCTGTTCGACCTCGACCACACCCTGCTGCTCGGCGACAGCGACGTGTTGTGGTGCGATTTCCTGATGGCGCAGGGCGTGCTGGACCGCGCATCCTTCGCGGCGCGCAACCTCGATATCGAGGCGCGCTACAAGACCGGCAATGTCGATCCGGTCGAGTTCGCCAATTTCTATGTCTCCACGCTGGCCGGGCGCAGCCCCGCGCAGTGGGAGCCCCTGCGCCGGCAGTTCATGCGCGAGGAAGTCGCGCCGCGCATTCCAGCCTCCGCGCTGGATCTGGTGCGTACCCACCAGCAGCACGGGGATCTGGTGGTGCTGACCACCGCGACCAATCGGTTCCTGACCGAGCTGACCGCGGTCCACCTGGGCATCGCCCATGTCATCGCCACCGAGCCGGAACTGGTCGATGGTGTCTTCACCGGCACCACCACCGGTGTGCTGAACATGCGTGCGGGCAAGGTGACACGGCTGCATGCCTGGCTGGCCGAACGCGGCGAGGCACTGGCCGGATTCGACAGCACCGGCTACAGCGACTCGATCAACGACCTGCCGCTGCTGGAGGCGGTGAACACGCCGGTGGCGGTGCATGCCGACGCACGGTTGGCTGCCATCGCGGCCGAGCGCGGCTGGAAGACGTTGCAGCTACGCTGAGCCCTGGCCCCTGACGCTCTGCACCAGCGATGGCCTGCCGCACGTTTCCGTCTGGCGCCTTCTTTCCCGCCGTATCTGTGCGGGCGGCAAGCGCGCGATTTGACGGAGAAATCAATCGGCGCGGATGCCTGCTGCCTTGACCGTTCGCTCCCACCGCTGGTATTCACGGTTCAACAGTTGACTGAATTCCTGTTGCGAACCTTCAGGAACATCGCCCGATTGCGCCAGCGTTGCCTGCGTCTCGGGATGCTTCAGGGCTCGCTGCAGGTTTTCAGACAGCCTTGCCACGATTTGCGGCGGCGTGGTTGATGGCGCCATCAGGCCAAACCACGCCAATGCTTCGAAACCAGGCAGGCCGGATTCGGCAAACGTGGGCCAGTCCATCGTACTGGGTGTGCGCGTCAAGCCCGTGGTCCCGATGGCGACGAGTTTGCCTTCCTTGACCATGTTGCGCACCAGTGGCGTCACGATGTTGCTGTCGATGTGACCGGCCAGCAAATCGTTCATGGCCGGTCCGCCACCCTTGTAGGGCACATGCAGCAACTTGACGCCAGCCTGCTGGTTGATCATTTCACCGACCAGGTGCGGCAGCGAGCCTTCGCCGGGAGTACCGAAGGTGATTTTCCCGGGTTGCTTGCGGGCAAGGTCCAGCAGTTGGGCAACATTGCTCACGCCAAGCGAGGGCCGCACGACCATCACCGTCGGCGTGGTCTGAATCAGCCCAATGGGCACGAAGTCCTTCTTGCCGTCATAGGGCAGCTTCGAATAGACGTACTGCGTGATGGCGAACGGTGCCGGAGCAAGCAACAGTGTGTAGCCGTCCCCTGCTGCCTTGGCGACCTCTGCAAAGCCGATGGTGCCGCCGCCCCCGCCCCGATTCTCGACCACGAAGGATTGCCCGAGTTGTTCGCCGAGGCGTTGCCCAATGGTGCGCGACAGCGGATCCCCGGCACCGCCGGGCGGAAACGGCACGACGATCCGGATCGGCCGGTTTGGCCAGGTTTGGGCACGCGCCGGCAAGATCGCAGCGGCGCCAAGCGCCCCCACGGTCGCGGCAGCCATCGTGAGCCGCCGACGTGAGATGGGAAAACGATTGTCCATGGTGAACCCTTCATATGTACGGGAACATGGGTGGACTGCTCCGCTTTGTCCTACCGTTGTTCCTCGAAGGATATTCAAATAGGAATACGTTATTCAATAGTGGATTTCCCTTATGAGGGTACGTGACTGCGCAGGCGGCTTCGGGGCGCCCGCATGCCAAGCCGGCAGCGCTTCAATCGGCTGGCATCCGCACGGTGCGCGGTGTTCTGTGGCGATCAGGCCAAGCTCAGCCCATTTGCGGCTTCCATCAGAAGGGCACGGGTCTGTTCGGCATCCATGCCGACATGGCGGTCGATCCGTGTGATGAAGGGGCAGGTCAACGCCGCGAAGGCCTGGGAATCCGGGCCCAGCAAGGGCACGGCGATATCGATGATGCCCTTGACGTGCTGGCTGTCACCCTGCCAGTAGCCATTGCTGCGCACGCGCGTGAGGCGGCGCTCGAGTTCCACCGCATCTATCATGGTCTCGCCGTCGAGTGGATGGTGTGCCGCAAGCAGCGCGGCGCGGCGTTCCGGCGACTGGAATGCCAGCACGACATGCCCAGAGCCGGTGTCAATGAGGCTGACCTCGGAGCCTGTGCGAACGGACAACGACAGCCTGCCGGGACTCACCGCCTCGGCCACGATCTTGATGTTGCCGTTCTCATATAGCCCCAGGTGGCAGGATTGTTCCGCCTGCGCGGCGAAGGCCTGCATGCGTGGGTGCGCTTCCTGCAACAAGCGGTTCAGCGGCGGATGCTGCTGTGCGAGCAATAGCAGACGCAGGCTGGGCGAATAGCGGTCCCCTTCAGGCGAACGGACCACATAGCGCCGCGCCACAAGCCGTTCAAGCATGCGGTAGCCCTCACTGGGCCCCCAGCCCAGAACCTTGTCGATCTCTCCGCGAGTAAGCGGTTGGGGCTGTGCGCAGAGCAACTCAAGGATGTCCAATCCCTTGTCGAGCGCGGGTGCGCGGTAGCGTTCGTCAGGGGGACTGTCGGCGCTTGTTGCAGCTTTTCGCCGCGGGGGCGCATTGGTGGCGCTGGTTGCAGAGTGGGGTGTGGGTGGTGACATGGATTTGGAGCGCTAGTTGCAACGGATGGTGCCACTACAGGACCAAGGGTAAACCCTGTCAATGCTTGCTCGGTCGATGCAATACATTCGATTTGTTCATATACGAATACGTTGACCATATATGAATAGAATCGGCTGCGCGACACCCTGCAGCACACCTTTTGCCGATGCGAGGAAACGACCGTAGAGTACAACTGTGTTTTTAACATGTGCGTCAACTACCGCATTCCCTTTGCGAGATCGCCGGTGGCTGCGCGGCGTGTCGCCGTGCTTGGTGACGAAGCGCAACGCGTCCGTCAAGTGCTGCCAGCTTCGGTGACATCTCCCTGAAAGACCCTTGCCCATGCCCCTCCAGCCCGCAGAGCAGCCCAATATCCTGTTCCTGATGTCGGACCAGCACGCGCAAAAGCTTGCCGGCTGTTATGGAGATCCGATCGTTCGCACACCGCACCTGGACCGCCTGGCCGCGCGCGGTGTCATCTTCGACAACGCCTACTGCCCGTCACCGATCTGCACG
>JBIKTP010000081.1:0-7869 GCA_044348035.1 Burkholderiaceae bacterium | reverse complement strand
CCAGGCGGCCGGCAAAACTGCCCTGGTCCGACGCCTCCAGGCGCTGGGCCACTTCCGCGGCATGGGTCCAGTCGCGGGAGCGCTCGTAGTTGGCCAGCAGGGCCAGCCGCGCTTCGGTCTCGAAGGGCGTGCCCTCGAGCTTGAGCAGGGCTTCCTCGGCGCGGTCGAGCAGCCCGGCACGCAGGTAGTCCAGGGCCAGCGCATGCTGGGCGCGCTGGCGGTCGGCGGTGCTCAGGTCACCGCGGGACAACAGATGCTGGTGCACCCGCACGGCCCGTTCGTATTCGCCGCGGCGCCGGAACAGGTTGCCCAGCGCGAAATGCAGTTCGGAGGTGTCGGGGTCGTTTTGCACCGCTTCGATGAAGGCATCGATGGCCTGGTCCTGCTGTTCATTGAGCAGGAAGTTCAGGCCGCGGAAATACGCCTTGGGTGCGCGCCGGTTCTCCATGCGCAGTTGGCGCAGGTCGAAGCGCGAGGCCACCCAGCCCAGGATGAATGCCAGCGGAAGGCCCAGCAGCAACCAGCTGAGGTCAAATTCCATGGGTGGCGCCAGTCGTGGCCGGCGGTTTGGCGGGGCTGTCGGGTGCGGCGTCGGGCATGCTGGCGGGCAGTCGCTCGCGCGATGTTGCATTGCGGTGGCGCCACCACCAGGGTGCCATGCCCAGCACGCCCACGACGATGCCAATGGCAAAGGCCGCCAGCACGATCAGCACCATCGGGCTGCGCCACTGGTTGCCGAAGAAGAAATGCACGCTGGCCTCGTGCTGGTTGTTCAGCGCGAAGGCAAAAAGGGTAAAAAAAATGGCTGCCTTCAGTATCCACTTGAGCAGCCATACAGGGTTCTTCATGGAACGTCGTGGCGGTCAGAAGATGGGCTTTTCCTTGCCACCGCCCGCCTCGATCTCTGCCGTGCGCTGGTCGACGGATTCACGCAGGGCCTTGCCGGGCTTGAAGTGCGGTACCCGCTTCTCGGGAATGGCCACACTTTCCCCGCTGCGCGGGTTGCGGCCCATCCGCGGCGGGCGACGGTTGATGGAGAAGCTGCCGAAGCCCCGGATCTCGATCCGGTGGCCGGCCACCAGCGCGTCGTTCATCGCATCAAGGATGGCCTTGACGGCGAACTCGGCATCGCGGTGGGTCAGCTGGCCGAACCGGTTGGCCAGTTCCTCGACAAGATCCGATCGGGTCATGGAGTTACGCATGGTGCATGCTGGAAGGCCGGCGCACCAGGCGCCGGCCGATCCTCATGGTTCAGTCGCCGATCAGTTGTTGTCCAGCTTGGCCCGCAGCAGGGCGCCCAGGCTGGTGGTGCCGGCGTTCTCGCGCTGGGAGTTCTGGCTCAGGGTGGCCATGGCTTCCTGCTGGTCGGCGGCATCCTTGGCCTTGATGGACAACTGGATGTTGCGGGTCTTGCGATCCACGTTGACGACCACGGCGGTGACTTCGTCGCCTTCCTTGAGCACGTTGCGCGCGTCTTCGACGCGGTCACGGCTGATTTCGGAGGCACGCAGGTAACCGATGACGTCCTGGCCCAGGTCGATCTCGGCGCCCTTCGGATCCACTGTCCGGACCCTGCCGGTCACGACCTGACCCTTGTCGTTCACGCTGACGAACGTGGTGAACGGGTCGGAGTCGAGCTGCTTGATGCCCAGGGAGATGCGCTCGCGGTCCACATCGACGGCCAGCACCAGTGCTTCGACGTCCTGACCCTTCTTGTAGTTGCGCACGGCCACGTCGCCCGGTTCGTTCCAGCTGAGGTCGGACAGGTGCACCAGGCCGTCGATGCCGGCAGCCAGACCGACGAACACGCCGAAGTCGGTGATCGACTTGATCGGGCCCTTGACGCGGTCGCCGCGCTTGGTGTTCTGCGCGAATTCCTGCCACGGGTTGGCCTTGCACTGCTTCATGCCCAGGCTGATGCGGCGCTTGTCTTCGTCGATCTCGAGGACCATGACCTCGACTTCGTCGCCCAGGGAGACGATCTTGCTGGGGGCCACGTTCTTGTTGGTCCAGTCCATCTCGGAGACGTGCACCAGGCCTTCGATGCCGGGCTCGAGCTCGACGAACGCGCCATAGTCGGCGATGTTGGTGATCTTGCCGAACATGCGCGTGCCCTGCGGGTAGCGGCGGTTGACACCCATCCAGGGGTCGTCGCCCATCTGCTTGAGGCCCAGCGAGACGCGGTTCTTCTCGGTGTCGAACTTGAGGATCTTGGCGGTGATTTCCTGGCCGGCGGTGACCACTTCGCTCGGGTGGCGGACACGGCGCCACGCCATGTCGGTGATGTGCAGCAGGCCGTCGATGCCGCCGAGGTCGACGAATGCGCCGTATTCGGTGATGTTCTTGACGACGCCCTGGACCACGGAGCCTTCCTTCAGGGTCTGCATCAGCTTGGCGCGTTCTTCGCCCATGCTGGCCTCGACCACCGCACGGCGCGACAGCACGACGTTGTTGCGCTTGCGATCGAGCTTGATGACCTTGAATTCCATGGTCTTGTTCTCGTACGGAGACAAGTCCTTGGTGGGGCGGGTGTCGACCAGCGAACCGGGCAGGAAGGCGCGGATGCCGTTGACCAGCACGGTCAGGCCGCCCTTGACCTTGCCGCTGGTGGTGCCGGTGACGAACTCGCCGGATTCGAGCGATTTCTCGAGGGACATCCAGGAGGCCAGGCGCTTGGCGGTGTCGCGGCTGACGATGGTGTCGCCGTAGCCGTTTTCCATGGCGACGATGGCCACGGAGACGAACTCTCCGACCTGCACTTCGAGTTCACCCTTGTCGCTCTTGAATTCGGACAGCGGCACGTAGGCTTCGGATTTCAGCCCGGCGTTGACCACCACGAAGTTGTGTTCGATGCGCACCACTTCGGCGGTGACGACCTCGCCGATGCGGGTTTCCGAGCGTTTCTGGGATTCTTCGAACAGGTCGGCAAAAGATTCAGACATTGCGTTGTGCGGATGTACCGCAGGGTTAAGTTGTTGAACCACACGGCCAGTGCGCAATAGAAGGCGCGAGGGGAGCCGTGGGGACCATTGCCAGGGCGGGCAGCCCGGGCGCTTCAGCCAGCAGGCTCTACGGGGTGCGTAGCGCCTGCCTGCCTTCCCACCACCGAAGAACGGTCTCGACGGATGTTTCGACCGTCAGGTCCGAGTTGTCCAGCAAGAAGGCATCCTGCGCAGGCCTCAAGGGTGCGGTGCTGCGGGACGAATCCCGCGCATCGCGTGCCTCCAAGTCGGCGCGAAGAGCGGCGAGTGTAGTTGAAATGCCCTTTGAAATCAACTGTTTATGGCGCCTTTCCGCGCGTTTTGCAGCACTTGCCGTCAGAAACACCTTGAGTGGCGCCTGCGGGAAGATGACGGTGCCCATGTCGCGGCCGTCCGCGACCAGACCGGGAAGGCGCCGGCGGGCGTGCTGCAGCTCGATCAGGGCGGTGCGCACACGCGGCAGGACCGACACGCGCGAGGCGTTCATGCCCATGGCCTCGCTGCGGACCGTGTCGCTGACGTCCTCGCCAGCCAGGAAGATCTGGCCAGGGCCGAAATGGATATCCAGCGTCGGGACGAGTTGCGCGATGGCTGCCTCACCGCTGCCATCCAGGAGGATGCCTGCGCGCGTGGCGGCCAGCGCCGTGATCCGGTACAGCGCCCCGGAGTCCAGGAAGTGGTAGCCCAGGCGGCGGGCCAGTTCTGCGGCCAGCGTGCCCTTGCCAGATGCGGTGGGGCCATCGACGCAGATCACCGGAATCGCGGTCTGCGGCGTGGCAACAACCGAAAACAGCGCCTCGAAATAGTCCGGGAAGGTCTTGGCCACGCACTTCGGGTCTTCGATGCGCACCGCCAGCCCGGCAGGATTGAACGCCGCCAGCGAAAAGCACATCGCCACGCGGTGGTCGTCGTAGGTGTGGATGCTTGCGCTGCGCCAGTCGGCTGCCGTGGCGGGGGGCGTCACGCGGAGGTAGTCCGCGCCTTCGTCGACGGTGGCGCCGAGCTTTCGCAGCTCGCAGGCCATCGCGGCAATCCGGTCGGTTTCCTTGACGCGCCAGCTGGCGATGTTGCGCAGCGTGGTGGTGCCCCGGGCATACAGGGCCATCACGGCCAGCGTCATGGCGGCATCGGGGATGTGGTTGCAGTCCAGGTCGATGGCCTTCAGTACCGCGCCGTCGCTTGTGTCGCCGCGCGACACCTGCAGCCAGTTGGGCCCGCTCTCGATCTGCGCACCCATTTGCCGGGCGGCATCGATGAAGCGGATGTCACCCTGGATGGAGTCTGCGCCGACACCCTGGATGCGGATGCCGCCGCTGGCCGACGGCGCGATGGCGCCGAGTGCGATGAAGTAGCTGGCCGAGGAGGCGTCCGCCTCCACATGCAGCACACCGGGCGAGCGCAGCCGGCAACCGGCCGGGATCACGAACCGCTGCCAGCCTTCGCGGCGCACCACCACCCCGAAGCGTGCCAGCAGGTTCAGCGTGATCTCGATGTAGGGGCGCGAGATCAGCTCCCCCTGCACATCGATGATGATGTCCTCGCGGGCGACCAGGGGCAGCGCCATCAAGAGCGCGGTGAGGAACTGGCTGGATACATCGCCCCGCACCCGGATAGGCGCCCCCAGCGCCAGGGCGGGCTGGCCGATGCGCAGGGGCGGGTACCCCTCGCGTTCGAGGTACTCGACTGCGCAGCCGAGCTGGCGCAGGGCGTCGACCAGGTCCCCGATCGGGCGCTCGTGCATGCGCGCGATGCCGCGCAGTGTGTAGTCGCCCCCCAGCACCGCAAGCGCCGCGGTCAGGGGGCGCATGGCCGTGCCGGCATTTCCCATGAACAGCTCTGCGGGCCCCGGCAGCAGTTGGCCGCCCGTGCCTTCGATGGTGACGGTGTTGCCGTCCTGGGCAATCGCGCAGCCCAATGTGCGCAGCGCCGCGAGCATCACGCGGGTGTCGTCGGAATCCAGCAGGTCGTGCAGCGTGGTGGTGCCGGAGCACAGGGCGGCGAGCAGCAGGAGCCGGTTCGAGATGCTCTTGGAGCCCGGCAGCAGGACACTGCCTCCCGCGCTGGCCAGTGGCGGGATGTCGAGGAAGGCGGTGGCGAACATTACTTCTGCTGCCTGGACATGCTCCAGTTCGCGCGGGTGGCACTGGCGTTTTCGATCTGTTCGAGCAGCGCCTCGCCATTGCCGCTGGAAATCATCAGTTCCAGCGACTGCAGGTTGCGCTGGAACATGCGCGACTGGTTGAGCAGTTCCTCGCGGTTGGACAGCATCACGTCGCGCCACAGCGTGGGGTCGGCCGCGGCGATGCGGGTGAAGTCGCGAAAGCCTGGCCCTGCGAGCGACAGGAAGTCCTTGCCCAGCGGCTGCCCCGATATGGCATTCATGAGGGCGAAGGCGATCAGATGGGGCAGGTGGCTCACTGCTGCGAATGCAGCGTCATGCGACTCCGGGGTCATGGTGACCACCCGGCAGCCAAGCGCCGACCAGACATCCACCGCCTTTTGCAGCTGGACCCGGTTGGTGCGGTCAATGGGCGTCAGCACGACCTGGCGGCCCAGGTACAGGTCGGCATCGGCGTTCTCGACGCCGGACACCTCCTTGCCGGCGATCGGATGCGCCGGCACGAAGCAGTCCACCTGCTCGCGCAGCGCGCGCCGGGCCGCGTCGATGACGTCGCGCTTGGTGGAGCCGACATCCATGATCAGCATGCTGGGGGTGACCAGGTGCTTGATGGCCTTGAAGGTGGCTTCGGTCGAGGCGACCGGCACCGCGATCAGCACGATGTCGGCGCCCGACACCGCCAGCAGGGCAGAAGGTGCCTCGACATCGATGACGCCCATCTGCCGGGCGCGCTCCGTGGTGGTGGGCGACTTGCTGTAGCCGACCACCCGCTTGACCAGGCCGGCGCGCTTGAGCGCAAGCGCGAACGAGCCGCCCATCAGGCCGCATCCGATCAGGCCGAGTTGCTCGAACATCAGTGTTCCCCGACCGGGTAGGTACCCAGCACCTTGTAGAACGCGCACAGGCCCTGCAGGTCCTGGAGGGCCTGCGCGATATGTGGCTGGGAGCTGTGGCCCTGGATATCCAGGTAGAAGTAGTACTCCCACTGGCCGGAGCGCGCCGGACGGGATTCGAAGCGGGTCATCGACACGCCATGCTGCTTGAGGGGGACGAGCAGGTCGTGCAACGCCCCTGGCCGGTTGGGCACCGAGACGATCAGGCTCACGCAATCGTGGCCGGTGGGCGCGGGCGCCTGCATCTGGTGGGGCAGGCAGACCACCGCAAAACGGGTGCGGTTGAAGGCATCGTCCTGGATGGCATGGGCGGCAATGTGCAGGCCGAATTCGGAGGCCGCACGGTCGCCGGCGATGGCGGCCCAGGCCGGGTTGGTGGTGGCCAGGCGGGCGCCTTCGGCATTGCTCGATGCGGTGCGGCGCTCCACATCGGGCAGGTGGTTGTTCAGCCAGCCCTGGCACTGCGCCAGCGCCTGCGGGTGCGCGTAGATGGCCTCGATGCCCGCGAGCGAATCGGACTGGCGCAGCAGGTTGTGGCGCACCATCAGGCTGGTCTCGCCCACCACCTGCAGCGGCGTGTTGAGGAACAGGTCGAGCGAACGCGAGACCACGCCCTCGGTGGAGTTTTCGACCGGCACCACGCCGAATTCGGCGCTGCCGGAGGCGGTCGCCCGGAACACCTCGTCGATGCTGCTGCACGGCACCTGTTCGATGCTGGAGCCGAAATACTGGAAGGTGGCCTGTTCGCTGAAGGTGCCGGCAGGGCCCAGGAAGGCGACCCGCTGCGGCGCTTCGAGCGCGCGGCAGGCCGACATGATTTCACGCCAGATCGGCGCCAGGCTGGCGGAACGGATCGGGCCGGTGTTGCGCTCCTGCAGGCCACGGATCACGGCGGCCTCGCGTTCCGGCCGGAACACCGGCGAGCCTTCCTGGCGCTTGATGAGGCCGACCTCGTTGGCGAGAGCGGCGCGCCGGTTGAGGAGTTCCAGCATCTGCGCATCGACTGCGTCGATGTGCTGGCGTAGTTCTGGCAGGGTCTTGGTCATGGGCTTGGTGGATGCTGCGCGTGGCGTGTCAGGCGCTGGTCTTCTCAAATTCTCGCATGTAGTCGGCCAGCGCCTGGACACCGGCCAGTGGCATGGCGTTGTAGATGCTGGCCCGCATGCCGCCGACGGACTTGTGCCCCTTGAGCGACAGCAAGCCCCGGCTCGCGGCACCGGCCAGGAAGGCCGCATTGCGGCTTTCGTCCTTCAGGAAGAAGGGGACATTCATGCGCGAGCGGCAGTCCGCGGCGACCCGGTTCTCGTACAGGCTGGAGCGGTCGATCGTGTCATAGAGCAGCCGGGCCTTGGCGATGTTGCGCGCCTCCATGGCCGCAATGCCGCCCTGGCGCTTGAGCCATGCGAACACCAGGCCGGCGATATAGATGGCATAGGTGGGCGGCGTGTTGTACATCGACTGGTTGTCGGCCACCAGACGGTAGTCGAACGCGCTGGGGCAGATGGGCAGGGCATGGCCGATCAGGTCTTCGCGCACCACCACCACCGTCAGGCCGGCAGGCCCCAGATTCTTCTGGGCACCGGCAAAGGCCAGACCGACGCGCGTCCAGTCCACCGGGCGGGAGGCTACATGCGAGGAAAAGTCGATCACCAGGGGCGCGTCGCAGCCCAGCGCACGCAGGTCGGGCAGGCTGTGGAACTCCACCCCATGGATGGTCTCGTTGCTGCACATGTGCACGTAGCTGGACTGCGGATGCAACTGCCAGCTTGATGGCGCGGGAAGGGTGGTATGCGCGGTGTCGGCATTGCTGGCGGCGACCCTCGCCGTGCAATACCTCGCAGCCTCCTTCAGCGATTTTTGGCTCCAGCTTCCAGTG
>JBIKTP010000080.1:0-7958 GCA_044348035.1 Burkholderiaceae bacterium | reverse complement strand
AGCAGCGCTTGCTCTCGAGCACATTGCCGGGCTGGTCACCTCCCACCAGAGCCTTCACGGTCTTCATCGGCTCCTGGAGCTTCATCGGGCTGTGGCAGGGGTCGTGGTAGAGGTAGGCGCCTGCGGATGCGGCATCGAGCACGATGCCCTTCTCGAGCAGGTACTCGTGGATGTCGATGATCCGGCAACCTGGAAATATGTCCTCGAACTTGTAGCCCTGCAGCTGGTCGTAACACGTGCCGCAGCTCACCACGACCGTGCGGATGTCCAAATAGTTCAGCGTGTTGGCAACGCGGTGGAACAGGACCCGGTTGTCGGTGATGATCTTCTCTGCCTTGTCGAACTGACCGGAGCCGCGCTGGGGATAACCGCAACACAGGTAACCCGGCGGCAGCACGGTCTGCACCCCGGCGTGCCAGAGCATCGCCTGGGTGGCCAGGCCGACCTGGCTGAACAATCGTTCGGAGCCGCAGCCGGGAAAGTAGAACACGGCTTCGGTTTCGGAGGTGGTGGTCTGCGGGTTCCGGATGATGGGCACGTAATCCGCATCCTCGATGTCCAGCAAGGCGCGCGCAGTCTTCTTGGGCAGGCCACCGGGCATCTTCTTGTTGATGAAGTGGATCACCTCCTCCTTGAGCGGAGCCCGCCCCACCGACGCCGGCGGCTTGTCGGTCTGGCGCCGCGCAAGGTGCCCCATCAGCTGGTTGGCCGCGCGCTGGGCCTTGAAGCCGATACCCACCATGGCCGAGCGCATCAGCTTGATGGTCTGCGGGCTGGTGGCATTGAGAAAGGCCATGGCGGCAGCATTGCCGGGCCGGAACGACTTCTGCCCCATCTTGCGCAACAGGTTGCGCATATTCATCGACACCTCGCCGAAGTCGATGTTGACCGGGCACGGCGACAGGCACTTGTGGCAAACCGTGCAGTGGTCGGCCACGTCCTCGAACTCCTCCCAGTGCTTGATGCTGATGCCGCGGCGGGTCTGTTCCTCATACAGGAAAGCTTCGACCAGCAGGGAGGTGGCCAGGATCTTGTTGCGCGGGCTGTAGAGCAGGTTGGCCCGTGGAACGTGGGTGGCGCAGACCGGCTTGCACTTGCCGCAGCGCAGGCAGTCCTTCACGGAATCGGAGATCGCGCCGATGTCCGACTGCTGCATGATCAGTGACTCATGCCCCATCAGTCCGAAGCTGGGGGTGTAGGCGTTGGTCAGGTCGGCGTAGATGAGGTCGGGCACCAGCCCCTTGTTGGCCTGAGCGAGCAGGGGCGAGTTGCGCAGCAGCTTGCCCTTGTTGAAGCGGCCCTGGGGGTCGACCCGCTGCTTGTATTCGGTGAACGGCCGAAGTTCCTCTTCGGTCAGGAACTCCAGCTTGGTGATGCCGATGCCGTGCTCGCCCGAGATCACGCCGTCCAGGGAGCGTGCCAGTGCCATGATGCGCTTGACGGCGGCATGCGCGGCCTGGAGCATGTCGTAGTCGTCGCTGTTGACGGGGATGTTGGTGTGCACGTTGCCATCGCCGGCGTGCATGTGCAGTGCGATCCACACCTTGCCCTTGAGCACACGCTTGTGGATGGATTCACATTCCGCGAGGATGGGCTCGAAGGCCGCCCCCGCAAAAATGCCGCGCAAGGGGCCGCGCAACTGCGTCTTCCAGCTGGCGCGCAGGCTGTGGTCCTGCAGGGAGACGAACAGGGGCTCGACGCGGTCCAGCCAGTCCTGCCATTGGGCCCGCACGCCGGCAATCAGGACCTGCGCCTGCGCCACGCGGTCCTCGAGCAGTTCGGACGACGCAATGGCCAGGGCATCGTCCTGCTTGCCCAGCGGCAACTGGCCCTTTGCAAAGAAGGCCTGCAGCGCATCGCACACCGCCAGCTTGTTGCGAAGGCTCAGCTCGATGTTCATGCGTTCGATGCCATCGGTGTATTCGGCCATGCGCGGCAGGGGGATGACCACGTCTTCGTTGATCTTGAAGGCGTTGGTATGGCGGGAGATCGCCGCCGTGCGCTTGCGGTCGAGCCAGAATTTCTTGCGCGCCTCGGCACTGATGGCGACAAAACCCTCGCCGCCCCGCTGGTTCGCCAGACGAACCACCTCGGATGTCACGCGCGCAACATCGTCGGCATCGTCGCCGGCGATATCGCCCACCAGGACCATCTTGGGCAGTCCAGAACGCCCACCCGTACTGGCACGCTTGGACTTGGTGGCATAACCGACCGCCTTGAGGTAACGGTCATCCAGGTGCTCCAGCCCGGCCAGCAGGACGCCCGAACGCTTCTGCTCGGCAAACATGAAGTCGATGATGTCCACGATGCCGGGCACGGCATCCTTGGCATTGCCGAAGAACTCGAGGCACACGGTGCGGATGTGCGCCGGCATGCGGTGCACGACCCAGCGCGCGCTGGTGATGAGGCCATCGCAGCCTTCCTTCTGGATGCCGGGCAGACCGCTCAGGAACTTGTCGGTGACGTCCTTGCCCAGGCCCTGCTTGCGGAAGCTCGCGCCGGGGATGTCGAGCCGCTCCACCCGCTCGAGGGTCTTGCCGTCGGCCTTGAAGTACTTGAGCTCGAAGGTGGCGACATCGGCATCATGGATCTTGCCCATGTTGTGGCCGATTCGCGTCACCTCCAGCCAGGTGGCCTGCGGCGTGACCATGCGCCAGGACGCCAGGTTGTCGAGCGCTGTACCCCAAAGAACCGCCTTCTTGCCTCCGGCATTCATGGCCACGTTGCCGCCGATGCAGGAGGCCTCTGCCGAGGTCGGGTCGACCGCGAATACGTAGCCAGCCCGCTCGGCGGCATCCGCCACGCGCTGCGTGACCACGCCGGCCTCGGTCCAGATGGTGGCCACCTCGTGGTCCATGCCGGGCAGCAACATCATCTGCACCTCGGTCATGGCCTCAAGCTTCTCGGTGTTGATCACCGCGCTCTTCCAGGTCAGCGGACATGCGCCGCCGGTGTAACCGGTGCCCCCGCCCCGGGGTATCACCGTCAGGCCCAGTTCGATGCAGCCCTTGACCAGCCCGGCCATCTCCACCTCGGTGTCTGGCGTGAGCACGACGAACGGGTACTCCACCCGCCAGTCGGTGGCGTCCGTCACATGGGAAACCCGGCTCAGGCCGTCGAACTTGATGTTGTCCTTCGCCGTCAGGCGCCCAAACAGCCGCTGGCTGCGTCGACGCAAGGCCTGCACCTCCACGAGACCGCCGTCGAAGGCCTGCACGGATGCGCGCGCGCGCGCCAGCAATTCGCCCACCATGGCATCGCGTTCGCGGTCCAGATCCGGGGTGCGGCGCTTTTCGACTTCGGCCAGCCGGTGCTTGAGGGCATCCACCAGCAAGGTACGCCGCTTCGGGTTGTCCAGCAGGTCGTCCTGCAGGTACGGATTGCGCTGCACGACCCAGATATCCCCCAGCACCTCATACAGCATGCGCGCCGACCGCCCCGTGCGGCGCTCGTCCCGCAACTTCTGCAGAGTGTTCCAGGCATCTGCGCCCAGCAGGCGGATCACGATCTCGCGGTCGGAGAACGAGGTGTAGTTGTAGGGGATCTCCCGGATGCGCTCATGCGGCGGGCCGGAGAGGCTGGCGGGCAGCAACAAGTGAGGGCGGGTCGGGGCATTCATGAGATCTTGGTTTGACGGCCATCACGAATGACCGCCCGCAAGGATGTTACCGCAGCGCAACAAAAATCCAGCCGGCCATGGACATACTCATGGAAATCCCTCTGGCGGCCGATGTTGTAATGTGCATGTAATGCGGGGGTCACAATCCAGGGCTACCGTGCAGGCCTTCATCCTAGGAGTCGCCATGACCTTCAAGTTCACAGCGCTTGCATTCGCAGCCGCCCTTTCCGCAACAGCAGCCCAGGCCCAGACCGAGATCCAGTGGTGGCACTCCATGACAGCCGTCAACGGGGAAGTCGTCAACGACCTGGCCAAGAACTTCAACGCCACCCAGAACAAGTACAAGATTGTCCCGATCTTCAAGGGCTCCTACGACGAGTCCTTCACGGCAGCCGTCGCCGCCTTTCGCGCTGGCAATGCACCGCACATCCTGCAGGTGTTTGAAGTCGGCACCGCCACGATGATGGCCAGCAAGGGGGTCACGGTGCCGGTGGGCAAGGTCATGAAGGACGCGGGCGAAAAATTCGACCCCAAGACCTATGTGTCTGCCGTTGCAGGCTACTACACGGCACCCAGCGGCGAAATGTTGAGCTTCCCGTTCAACAGCTCCACCACCGTCTTCTATTTCAACAAGGACGCGTTCAAGGCGGCCGGCATCGACACCACCAAGGCGCCGGGCACCTGGCCCGAAGTGGCACTGGCAGCTGCCAAGCTGAAAGCGAGCGGACACAAGTGTCCCTTGACCATCGCCTGGCAGGGCTGGACCCAGCTCGAGAGCTTCTCGGCCTGGCATAACGTCGAGTTCGCCACCAAGGGCAATGGCATGCAAGGCATGGATGCGCGCATGACGGTGAATTCTCCGCTGCATGTGCGACACATCGAGAATCTTGCCAACATGGCCAAGCAGGGCCTGTTTGTGTACAAGGGCCGCGCCAGTGTCTCCGAGGCGAGCTTCATCTCGGGTGAATGTGCGATGACAACCACGTCGACCGGCTTCTACGGAAATGTGGCCAGGAATGCGAAGTTTGCATGGGGTCTGGCGCCCCTGCCCTACTACCCCGACGTGCCGGGTGCGCCCCAGAACACCGTGATCGGCGGCGCCAGCCTGTGGGTGATGGCCGGCAAGAAGGCGGACGAATACAAAGGCATCGCGCAGTTCTTCAGCTACCTCTCATCGCCCGCGATCCAGGCGGCCACGCACCAGCGCACCGGCTTCCTGCCGATCACCACGGCGGCATTCCAGCTGACCGAAAAGTCCGGCTTCTATGAGAAGAACCCGGGCACCGACGTCGGCGTGAACCAGATGATCCGCAAGACCACCAACAAGTCCCGCGGAATCCGCCTCGGCAATTACGTTCAGATCCGCACCATCGAGGACGAGGAACTCGAACAGGTCTGGGCCGGCAAGAAGCCGGCCAAGGAAGCGCTGGACTCCATCGTCCTGCGGGGCAACGAACTCCTTGAACGCTTCGAAAAGGCCAACAAGCGCTGATCCCGGGTGGACAAACGCGTCGTCTTCCGCTCTGCATGGCTGCCCTGGGTGCTGATAGCGCCCCAGGCGCTGGTCATCACGATGTTCTTCTTCTGGCCGGCTGCGCAGGCGCTGCTGCTGTCGGTCCAGCAATCGGACGCGTTTGGCACCTCGGTCGAGTGGGTCGGGCTCGACAATTTCCGCAACCTGTGGAATGACGAGACCTACCTGGCCTCGTTCTACACCACCGCCATCTTTTCAACGCTGGTCGCCGTCCTGGGCATCGGGCTGTCCCTGATGCTGGCGGTGTTCGCCGATCGCATCGTCAAAGGCGCGCTGGTCTACAAGACACTGCTGATCTGGCCCTACGCGGTGGCGCCCGCCGTTGCCGGCGTGTTGTGGTTGTTCATGTTCACGCCAAGCGTCGGCGTGGTGTCGTACTGGCTGCGCACGATGGGGGTTGACTGGAACCACCTGCTCGACAGCGGGCACGCCATGACCCTGGTGGTGATGGCTGCCGTCTGGAAGCAGATCTCCTACAACTTCCTTTTCTTTCTGGCCGGGCTGCAGAGCATTCCCAAGTCCCTCATCGAGGCCGCTGCCATTGATGGCGCCCGCCCCTGGCGCAGGTTCTGGACCATCGTTTTCCCGCTGCTCTCGCCCACCACCTTCTTTCTGCTGGTCATCAATATCGTGTATGCCTTCTTCGATACCTTCGGCATCATCGACGCGGCAACCCAGGGCGGGCCCGGCAAGGAGACGTCCATCCTGGTCTACAAGGTCTACTACGACGGGTTCAAGGCAATGGATCTGGGGGGGTCTGCCGCACAGTCCGTGGTGCTCATGGTGATCGTGGTGGTCCTCACGGTGGTGCAGTTCCGGTTCGTCGAAAAGAAGGTCAACTACTGACATGGTGGAACGCCGCCCACTGCTGGATGCCATCTCGCATCTGATCCTCGTCCTCGGTGTGGTGATCGTCGCCTTTCCCTTGTACCTGACCTTCGTGGCATCGACACACACGGCCAGTGACATCGTGCAGGCCCCCATGCCCCTGCTGCCGGGCTCCCACCTGATCGAGAACTACACCGCTGCCTGGAACGGCACGGGTAGCGGCAATGGCTCCAAGGCGCCGGTCGGCCAGATGATGACGGTGAGCCTTGTCTCTGCCCTGATCATCGCCATCGGGAAGATCGTGATCTCGCTGCTGTCTGCATTCGCGATCGTGTACTTCCGCTTTCCGTTCAGGATGTTCTTCTTCTGGGCGATCTTCATCACCTTGATGCTGCCGGTGGAGGTGCGCATCCTGCCGACCTATCAGGTGGTCTCCGACCTGGGCATGCTCAACAGCTATGCCGGGCTCACGGTACCGCTGATCGCCTCGGCCACCGCCACCTTCCTTTTTCGCCAGTTCTTCCTGACGGTGCCGGAAGAACTGGTCGAAGCCGCCCGGATGGATGGCGCCGGTCCCATGCGGTTTTTCAAGGATGTCCTGGTGCCACTGTCCACGACATCGATCGCGGCCCTGTTCGTGATCCAGTTCATCTACGGCTGGAACCAGTATCTGTGGCCCCTGCTGGTAACCACCAACGAAAACATGTACCCGGTGGTGATAGGCATCAAGCGCATGATCTCCGGCGGCGACGCGCAAACCGAGTGGAGCGTGGTCATGGCCACGGCGCTGCTGGCCATGCTGCCGCCGGCGCTTGTCGTCATGTTGATGCAAAAATGGTTTGTCAAGGGCCTGGTGGATACCGAAAAATAGACCGCGGGAAACTTACGCAATGGCAGCCATCCAACTCAAGAACATCATCAAGCGCTACGGCAGCGGAAAGACCGCCAATCAGGTGATCCACGGCGTCACCGCCGATATCGCCCATGGGGAATTCGTGGTGATCGTCGGGCCGTCCGGTTGCGGCAAGTCGACCCTGCTGCGCATGGTTGCCGGGCTGGAGGAGATCAGCGGCGGTGAAATCTCCATCGGCGGGCGCGTCGTGAACGACCTGGAGCCCGCCGAGCGTGACATTGCCATGGTGTTCCAGAACTACGCGCTCTATCCGCACATGAGCGTGTTCGACAACATGGCCTATGGCCTGAAGATCGCCAAGGTGCCTGTCGACGAGATCCGGACGCGTGTCGACAAGGCCGCCAAGATCCTGGAGCTCGGCCCCTACCTCACACGCAAGCCGCGCGAGTTGTCGGGCGGCCAGCGCCAACGTGTCGCCATGGGGCGTGCCATCGTGCGCCAGCCGCAGGTATTCCTGTTTGACGAACCCCTGAGCAACCTCGACGCCAAGCTGCGGGCCCAGACCCGCCTCGAGATCCAGAAACTGCACCGGGAGCTCGGCATCACCTCGCTGTTCGTGACCCACGACCAGGTCGAAGCCATGACATTGGCCCAGCGCATGATCGTCATGAACGCCGGCGTGATGGAACAGTTCGGCACGCCTGAAGAGGTCTACACCCGACCGGCCACCACCTTCGTGGCCAGTTTCATCGGCTCGCCGCCCATGAACCTCTTGCGCGACGCGCCTGACGCCCGCCCGGGAACCATCGTGGGCATCCGGCCGGAACACCTGGACATCACCCCTGGAGGCTGGCCCCTGCGCGTCGAAGCGGTCGAGATGCTGGGCGCCGAACGCCTCGTCTATGGCCGCTGGTCCCACGGCAGTGGTGATGAATTGGTCATCCTTCGCACCGAAGAGTCCCACGCCGTACCGGCGCTGGGTGCGACCATCCACGTCACGCCGCGACCGGACCGCCTGCACCTGTTCGACGCAAAAACCGGCAAGCGGGTATGAGCATGGCCACACTGCCTGACACCCCAGCCATGCCGGATGCGGCCTGGCCCTACCCCCTGTGGATCGCGCA
>JBIKTP010000079.1:0-7968 GCA_044348035.1 Burkholderiaceae bacterium | reverse complement strand
CAGATCGAGTGCCGCGTGGAACGGCAGGATCAGCGGACAGGCCTCGCTGACCCGCAGCCGGCCGCGCACCTCGACGCCGGCGCGCTCGAGACCCTCGATCTCCTCGAACAGCTTGGCGGCCGACAACACCACGCCGTTGCCGATGTAGCAACGTACCCCCGCGCGCATGATGCCGCTGGGAATCAGATGCAATGCCGTCTTGACCCCATTGATCACCAGCGTGTGCCCGGCGTTGTGGCCCCCTTGAAAGCGCACCACCCCCTGGGCGCTTTCAGTCAGCCAGTCCACCAGCTTGCCCTTGCCCTCGTCACCCCACTGGGTGCCTACGACAACGACGTTGCGTCCCTTGGTTGTATTCATCGGGTTCTCTCAAATGGCTTTCACGACCCACTGCCCCGCAACTTGTAGCAACTCGCGATCACACTGGAACTCATCGACTTCACTTTCATGCCCGGGCAGGACGCAGACCACCGTCTGACCCGACGCACGCAAGCCGGCAACGACGCGACGCAGGTCCTCCGCCTCGCCCCACGGCGCCCGTATCGCGGCATGCAGCGCCCGCGGCCCCACCGCCTGTACAAGCGCCTTGACATCCAGACTGAAACCGACGGCCGGACGGTTGCGCCCGAACACCGCGCCGACCTCGTCATAACGCCCTCCCCGGACCAGGGCGTCGCTGGCCGCTGGCGCAAAGATCGAAAAGCGGGCGCCGCTGTAGTACGCGTAACCGCGCAGATCGGCCAGGTCGTAGGTGACCGGGGTATCGCCGAGATGGCCGGCCAGCCACTGGAGACTGGCCAATGCCGTTCCGATGCCCGGCAGGTCGGGGAGCACCTCGCGCGCCTCGTCGAGCACCTCGGCACTGCCGTACAGGGAGACCAGGGCCAGCAAGCCGTCGCGTGCAGCCACCGGAAAGTCGCGGGTGAGCAGGCGCAAGGCCTCGGTGTCCTTGGTGGCCAGGGCGCGGTGGACCCCCATCCGGACTTGAGCGGGGGCGTCTGTCGCCGCCATCAGGGCACGCGCGATGCGCGCATCGGCCAGGTCCACGCTGTGGTCCTGGACCCGTGCCGCGCGCAGGCAATCCTGGGCCAGCAGCAGGATCTCGAGGTCGGCTTCCAGCCCGGCATGGCCATATATCTCGACACCAAACTGCAGCGGTTCCCGGGTCGCATGGGGCTTGTCAGGCCGTGTATGCAACACCGGACCGCAATAACACAAGCGGGTCACGCCAGTGCGGTTGAGCAGGTGCGCGTCGATGCGGGCGACCTGGGGCGTGCTGTCGGCACGAAGGCCCATCATGCGCCCGGAGAGCTGGTCGACCAGCTTGAAGGTCTGCAGGTCCAGGGCCTCGCCGGTGCCGCTCAGCAGCGACTCCAGATGTTCCAGCAAGGGCGGCATGACCAGTTCATAGCCATAACAGCGGGCCATGTCCAGCAGATCACGGCGCAGTTCCTCGATGTGGCGCGCCTCGGAAGGCAGGACATCGGCAATATGATCCGGCAGGACCCAGGCAGACATGGAATGAGGCAGCTGTTAAAACGCGGATTTTACCGGGCGGGTAATGCGCCCAGGCTCAGGACAGCAGCCAGAGCATGAGCAGCCCCGCCAGGATGCTCGCCAGGCCGAAGAACCGCACCTGGCCGTCCTGCAACTGCAGGATCTGCTGGAACATGCGACGCCAGCCACCCGGCGACACGAAGGGAAAGATCCCCTCGATCACCAGAACCAGCGCCAGTGCCAGCCAGAGCGTGTCGCTGTCCAAACCTTACTTCTTGGCAGGTGCCGGGCCGGCGCCGCCGCGCATCGCCTTGAAGAAGTCCGAGGAGGCCGGATCCAGCACCATGATGTCGGTCTTCTTGGAGAAGCTCGACTTGTAGGCTTCCAGGCTGCGGTAGAACTGCGCAAACTGTGCGTCACGCCCGAAGGCCTCGGCGTAGATGCGAGCGGCTTCCGCGTCGCCCTCGCCCTTGATCTTCTGGGCTTCCCGGTAGGCATTGGCGATCGTCACTTCGCGTTGCCTGTCGGCATCGGCGCGGATCTTCTCGCCTTCGGCTGCGCCGGTCGAGCGCAGCTCGTTCGCGACACGCTTGCGCTCTGCCTCCATCCGGCGGTACACGGATTCGGTGATGGCGTCCACATAGTCGGCGCGGGTGATGCGCACATCGACCACATCGATACCCCAGGGCTTCTCGCCACGCACCTGTTCAAGTACCTGCGCCTTGACATCGGTGGTGAGCGCATCGCGCTTGGTGGAGAGCAGTTCCTTGACGGTGCGCTTGTTGATCTCTTCCTGGAACGCGTTGCGCACCACGCGGTTGAGCTGGTTGGCGCCTGCGGTCTCGTCGAGCCCGACATTGCGGATGTACTGGCTGGGTTCGGTGATGCGCCAGCGCACGTACCAGTCGATCACCACGCGCTGCTTCTCCTGGGTGAGCATGGGCTCTGTGTCGGTGGTGTCGAGCGTCAGCAGGCGCTTGTCGATATAGGAAACGTTCTGGAAAGGCGGCGGCAGCTTGAAGTTCAGACCGGGCTCGGTGATGACTTCCTTGATCTGGCCAAGCGCGTAGACAACGCCAAACTGGCGCTGGTCCACCACAAACAACATCGAACTGCCAACTGCCAGCAGCAGCAACAGGGTTGAAAAAACGAAACCAAGCCGGTTCATGGCGAAATCCTAACGGGTGTCGCGTTCGCGGGAACGCGTGAGGTCACGGGCACGGGCATCCGCTGCGGCTCCCGCCGGCAGGGTGGCACCGCTTGCAGGAGCAGGCATGGGCGCCGCGCCATTGGCGGGATCCGAGGGCACGATGCCCTGGCTCTGGAGGATCTTGTCCAGGGGCATGTACAGCAGATTGGAGCCCTGACGAGAATCGATCAGCACCTTGGTCACATTGCCGTAGATCTGCTGCATGGCATCGAGGTACATGCGGTCACGGGTCACCTGCGGCGCCTTCTGGTACTCGGCCAGCACCGACTTGAAGCGCTGCGCATCGCCCTCGGCCTGAGCGACGATACGGGCCTTGTAGGCATCTGCCTCTTCCTTGAGGCGGGAGGCAGAACCGACCGCGCGCGGCACGACATCGTTGGCGTAGGCCTGGGCCTCGTTCTTGGCCCGCTCCCGCTCCTGCCCCGCCTTGAGCACATCGTCAAAGGCGGCCTGCACCTGTTCGGGCGGACGGACACCGCCCTGCTGCAGGTTGATGCCCACCACCTCGATGCCCATCTTGTAGCGGTCCAGGATGGTTTGCATCAGGCTGCGCACCCGCACGGCGATCTGGTCACGCTCTTCGGACAGGGCGGAATCCATCCGCATCTTGCCGACCGTCTCGCGCACCGCCGTCTCGGCGGCCTGCACGACCGCATCGGTCGGGTTCTTGCTCTCGAACAGGAAGGCGCGGGCATCGCTGAGGCGGTATTGCACGGCGAACTTGATCTCCACGATGTTCTCGTCTTCCGTGAGCATGGCCGACTCGCGCAGTCCGGTGGCCTTGATGATGGTGTCGCGCCCGACATCCACCGAACGGATCTGCGTCACGAACACCAGCTCATGGCGCTGGATCGGATAAGGCAGCCGCCAGTTGAAACCCGCACTGGCAGTGCTCCTGAACTTGCCGAACTGGGTGATGACCGCCTGCTGACCTTCCTGCACGATGAAGAAGCCCGTGCCCAGCCAGATCAGCACGGCCACCGCTGCAATCAGGCCGGCGCCGACACCGGCGCTCTTCATGTCCGGCTGAAAACCACCAGGACCCTCGCCACCGCCACTGCCATTGCCGCCCCGTCCAGCGCCGCGTTTGCCGCCGAACAAGCCGCCCAGTTTGCGGTTGAAGTCGCGCCACAGTTCGTCGAGATCCGGCGGGCCCTGGGTCGGCCCCTGCCCGCGCCCCCGGCCATTCTGGCCCGTGGGAGGCGGCGTGTTGGACTCTCCTTGCGGCCCGTCATCCGGGCGGTTGCCGTCGGACTGCTTGTCGTCGCCGCGGCCCCAGCGAGAGTCGTTCAGGTTGAACATGCCGCGGATTCGGCTCGACAGCGCCACCCAATGCATCAGGGGGGGTTGGAATTTCATCTCAGTTTCCCGATTGTTCTTTGTGTCATGGTTCCATTGTGCCCAACGATAAGGCGTCCTCAGCCGGCGGAAGGAAATACTGCGCCTGCGGATCATGCGCAAGCGGGCGTGTCGCGAGCCGGGCAAGATGCTGGCGCAGGGCATCCAGACCCTCCCCGGTGCGCGCACTCACGAAAATCCGGTGCGTAGGCACCCCGTCCAGGTCCTGGATGTCCTGCAGATGGAGTGGTCGACGGTCGATTTCAATGGCATCGAGCTTGTTGAACACCAGCACCTGCGGCACCTGCTCGGCGCCGATCTCTGCCAGGACCCGCGCAACTTCCTTCATCTGCTCCGGGTAGTGCGGGTTGGAGGCGTCCACGACATGCAGCAGCACGTCGGCGTCCACCGCCTCCTGGAGCGTGGCCTCGAACGCGTCTATCAGCCCGTGCGGCAGATTCCGGATGAAGCCCACCGTATCGGACAGCGAGACCGACCGCCCTGCCTCGCCGAGGTACAACTGGCGTGTGGTGGTGTCCAGGGTGGCGAACAACTGGTCGGCGGCATAGGCGCGCGCATTGACGAGGCTGTTGAACAGGCTCGATTTGCCGGCATTGGTGTACCCCACCAGCGAAATGTTGAAGGCGTCACGCCGGTCCCGCTGGCGACGCTGCGTCTGGCGCTGCCGCTTGACCTTCAACAGCCGCTCCTTCGTGCGCTTGATGTGGTCGCCAATCATGCGGCGGTCGAGCTCAATCTGGGTTTCGCCCGGACCGCCGCGGGTGCCGATGCCACCGCGCTGGCGTTCCAGATGCGACCAGCGCCGCACCAGCCGGGTGCTCAGGTACTGCAGGCGGGCCAGTTCGACCTGCAGTTTGCCTTCGTGGCTGCGCGCGCGTTGGGCGAATATTTCCAGGATCAGCAATGTGCGATCGTTGACAGGGAGTTCCATGTGCCGTTCGAGATTGCGCTGCTGTGCCGGGCTCAGGCTCTGGTCAAACAGGATTTCGGTGGCACCGACATCCGCGGCAAGTTGACGAATTTCATCGGCCTTGCCGCTGCCTACGAACAACGCTGCGTCCGGCGCCTTGCGCTTGCACGTGATGCGGGCAGCGGGCTCCAGGCCCGCCGTCTGGGCGAGAAGACCGAGTTCTTCCAGGCCAGCGTCGAAATTCGGCATGCCGAGATCCACACCGACCAGCACGGCCCGCGTCGACAAGGTATCAGGAGCGGCAGACAAACTCAAAGTTGCTGGTGTAGGTGGGGTCAGCGACCCGTCGTCGGCCCTGAAGGCGCGACAACTTCGCTCAGTTTGCGGCCGCCTCGCCACCCTCGGTCACCGAGAAATTCACCGCGCGCCCCGGAACAATGGTGGAGATGGCATGTTTGTAGACCATCTGCGTGACGGTGTTGCGCAACAACACCACGTACTGGTCGAAAGACTCGATCTGCCCCTGCAACTTGATGCCATTGACGAGATAGATCGAGACGGGGATGTGTTCCCGGCGCAGGGCATTGAGAAACGGATCCTGCAGAAGCTGGCCTTTGTTGCTCACGATATTCTCCGTGTTCTAGAAATGAAGGTGGGAGGGGGAAGATACCACAGGGGCCTGATTCCCCTGCCGGCCAAGGCAGATACCGCTCCATCCACGGGGCCAGCCCGGCCCAGGCAGGCTGCTATTCCTTGTCGGCAAACGGATTGTGCGAGGTTTTCATCTCGATGCGCAGGGGTGTTCCGACCAGATCGAACTCCTTGCGGAAGCGGCCCTCGAGGAAGCGCTTGTAGGCATCGGTGACATGTTCAAGCGAGTTGCCATGGACCACGATCACCGGCGGATTCATGCCCCCCTGGTGGGCATACCGCAACTTGGGACGGAACATGCCTGCGCGCTTGGGGCTCTGGAACTGCACGGCCTCCAGCAGCAGTCGGGTCAGGACCGGCGTCGACATCTTGCGGTTGGCCGCCTTGTGCGCCTGCGTGATGGACGCCCACAACGGCCCCAGCCCCTGCCGCCTGGCGGCCGAGATCAGATGCATGGAGGCGAATTTCAGGAACGGCAGCCGGGTCTCGATCGAGCGCTTGACCAACTCGCGCTGGTACTCATCGACCGCATCCCACTTGTTGATGGCCAGCACCACCGCACGACCGCTCTCCAGGACGAACCCTGCGATGTGCGCGTCCTGGTCGGTCACACCCTGCGTGGCATCGATCAGCAACAACACCACATTGGCCGACTCGATCGCCTGCAGGGTCTTCACGACAGAGAACTTCTCGATCGCCTCGAAGACCTTCCCGCGCCGGCGCAGTCCGGCGGTATCGATCAGCTCGAAACGCTGGCCATTGCGCTCGAATGGGACCATGATCGCATCACGTGTTGTCCCCGGCTGGTCATAGGCCACCAGCCGCTCTTCGCCGAGCCAGGTGTTGATAAGGGTCGACTTGCCGACATTCGGACGCCCTGCGACCGCCAGCTTGATGGCGCTGCCGGAGTCATCTTCTTCCTGTGCGACCTCGGGTTCGGGCCCCAGCGTGGCCAGAGCGACATCCAGCAGGGAGCGCATGCCCTGGCCATGGGCGGCCGAGACTGCATGGACCTCTCCCAGGCCGAGTTCGAAAAACTCGGCGATACGGGAGCCATCGGTCATTCCCTCGGCCTTGTTGGCAACCAGGACGCATGCCTTGCCCAGGCGCCGGAGGTAACGTGCGATGTCGTGGTCCTGGGCAGACAGGCCACCACGGGCATCCACGATGAACAGCACGACATCCGCCTCGGCCACCGCCTGGCGCGTCTGCTTGCCCATCTCCTTGACGATGCCAGATTCAGCCTCGGGCTCGAATCCACCGGTGTCGACCACGATGTACTCGCGGTTTCCGTGGCGGCCCTGTCCGTAGTGGCGGTCCCGGGTCAGGCCGGCAAAATCCGCGACGATCGCGTCGCGCGACTTCGTCAGCCGGTTGAACAGCGTCGACTTGCCGACATTCGGGCGGCCCACGAGAGCCAGGACGGGTTTCATGGTTCGGCGGCTGGCGCGCGGGCGGTCAATCCGGCCGGAAGCCGAAAACTCCGCCATTGCGGGTCACAACCACCAGGGTGTCGCCCACCAGCACCGGAGCGGCCACGATGGCAGAACCATCGGTTGCGGTGCGCCCCATCAGCGCGCCGTCCTGCCGCGCCAGGAAATGCACGTAGCCCTGCGCATCCCCCACGGCCACCGAGCGGCCGATCGACAGGGGTGCGCTGAGGCCGCGAAACCGCAGGCGCTCCACTGACCAGATCCGCTCGCCATCGGAACGACGCCAGGCCAGCACCCGGCCATCGCCCTCGGTTCCGAACACGGATTGCGCGTCGCCATGCACGCCCTGGGCGCCAGAAGCCGGCTTGCTCCACAACAGGCTGCCACGTGCCGCATTGACGCAACCAACCGCTGCCTGGAAAGCCCTCGCACAGACCACATCCCCCTCTCTGCTCACGCCGCCGACGAGGTCCACCAGGCGCTCCACGTCGTTGGTGCCACGCGGATTGGCCACTGCGACATCCCAGCGCACACTGCCGGTCAGCGGATTCAGGCCCACCAGCCGCCCGCCGATACCGGCGACGAGTGTGTCGCCCACCGCGAGCAGCACACCGCTCTGGCGCAACACGAGGCTCTGCTCGCCCGGCCGGGTGTAGTTCCACAAACGGCGCCCGGAGCGCCCGTCGAATGCGATGATGGTCCGGTCCGCAGTGGCAACGAACACGCGGGCTCCCGCGACCAGCGGGGCCGTGTAGGCCAGCGCACCCAGCGACTCGCGCCAGATCTCGCGGCCCTGCTCCAGCACCACCAGGTCATTCGAACGGGTGACGACCGCCGCCAGGCGGCCATCAGAACCGGTTCCGGCCCCGATGGCCGCCCCGGCTGTGCCGCGCCAAAGGTCGCGGCCG
>JBIKTP010000078.1:0-7969 GCA_044348035.1 Burkholderiaceae bacterium | reverse complement strand
GCACTTCTCAAGGACCTCGACGGCCTGACAGTCGAAACCGATCCGATCACTCGACGCCGCAAGAGCCGCGACTTTTTCTGGTTCTCCCCCCTGCTCAAGCAGCGTCTGGACCGCGTGATGGCCGATGTCGTTGTCACACCGTCCAGCGAGACCGAGGTCGTCCAGGTGCTGGCTGCCTGCCACCGCCACCAGGTCCCAGTGACGCCGCGCGGCGCCGGAACCGGCAACTACGGGCAGGCGATGCCCCTCTCGGGTGGCGTGGTCCTGGACCTGAAACGGCTGACTGGGGTCCAGGCCCTGGCCGGCGCTCGGGTCGTGGCTGGTTCCGGAGCGGTGATCGCCGACCTGGACGGGCGGTTGAAGGCCTCGCAGCAGCGCGCGCTGCGGTTCGTGCCGTCGACGGCCCAGTTGGCGACGATCGGCGGCTTCGTTGCCGGCGGTTCGGGCGGGGTCGGTTCGGTGCGCTGGGGCGGGCTGCGGGCCCGTGGCAATGTGCTGCGGGTGCGCCTTGTCACCTGCGAGGCGCAGCCCCGCGTGATCGACCTCATGGGGGATGATGTGCTCAAGGCTGTCCACGCCTATGGCACGACAGGCGTGGTCACCGAGGTCGAGCTGCCCACGGTCGAGTCGCACGACTGGGTCGAGGTCCTGGTCGCTTCCGACCAATGGGACGACGCCGCCCGCCTGGCGCAAGACCTGGCCGAGTCCGACGGCGTGCTGCTCAACGAACTGGCCGCCCTGGCCGCACCCCTGCCGCACGACATTCTCGGGCCTTACAGCGCCTCCTTCCGGCGTGAGCAATCGGCCCTCTTGCTGCTGGTTGCCCCTGTTGCGATGGATGCGGTGGTCACCATGGTCCGCCAGGCACGGAGCACGATCGTCTTTCGATCTGACCGCAACAGCGTTGCGTCTGATGACCAATTGCCGTCGGTCACTGAGCTCGGGTGGAACCACACCACCCTGCGCGCGCTGCGGGTCGATCGCCAAATCACCTACCTCCAGACCCGCTACCCCGACCTGCAGGCCGCGCAGCGAGTCCGCGCGCGCCTGGGTGACGAGCTGCCGATGCACATTGAGTGGATGCGCTCGAGCGGAACACCCTCACTGGGCGGTCTGCCCCTGGTACGATTCACCACCGAGGAGCGCTTGAACGAGATCATGCGGATCCACGAGGAAGAAGGCTGCGGCGTGTTCAACCCGCACGTCTACACCCTGGAGGAGGGCGGCTGGCGTCGTCCCGACCCTGCGCTGCTGGCGTTCAAGCGACAGGCCGACCCGCTTGGACTTCTCAACCCAGGCAAGATGGTGGCTTGGGACCGCCCGGATTTCGATTTCGGCGCGGGCAAGGACTACGTGTTCCCCGGCCTGCGCGAATCGGACAGCGCCGTTCTGGCCGAAGATTGAGGCAAGCGCCGAACCCGGGGCCCGGTCCTGAGCCAGCGTTCGCAGGGCTTGCGGCCCGTGTACGCCAAAGGCTGCCACATGCAAAGGCTGCAAATCTAAAATATGAACTGCTTCGCACCCGCCGACCGCAAGGGCTTTCAGGCCCGCGTGCGGCGTCAGATGTCTGCACTGCAAGGACTCCCATGACAATTGCCCAACCCCTGGCGCGCTACGCCGCCTGGCGCCGCGCCGGTGACTTCATTTTCCTGTCGGGCGTGATCGCGGTCGACCCAGCCCGCAGCCTCATCGTGAAGGGTTATGCCGACATCCCGCCCGAAGCCCGGGCCCTGCTGGGCGAAACCGGTGAATTCAGCACCGACATCAAGGAAGGTCCGATCCTGGCCCAGAGCTGGTTCGTGCTCGACCGGGTCCGCTCCACGGTCGAGGCGGCCGGCGGCCAGATGGGTGACGTCTTCAAGCTGGTGCAGTACTTCAAGAACCTGGACCACTTCCCCCACTACAGCCGGGTCCGCAAACTGTTCTTCCCCGGCGAGTCACCGGCATCCACCGTGGTGGAGGTGAGCGCCATGTTGCCCACCGCCGACATCCTGGTGGAGGTCGAGGCCACGGCCTATGTTCCCCTGAACGCGTCAAGAGATCGAGGTTGAGTCATGCTGCACGGTTACTGCCCCCCGGAACGTTTTCTGTCGTACCTGACCTGGACGCAGATTGCCGATCTGCCCGACAAGGCCAACACCGTGATCGTGTTGCCGGCCGGCAGCACCGAGCAGCACGGGCCGCACCTGCCCTGCGCGGTGGACACCATCATCGCTGCGGGCGTCATGGGCCATGCGCTGGCCCGACTGCCGGCGAGCGTGCCGGCCTACGCGCTGGCACCCATCACCTATGGCAAGAGCGACGAGCATCTGCACTTTCCGGGCACCGTCACCCTGGACGGCACGACGCTGCTGGAGACGGTCACACAGATCGGCGAATCCGTCTATCGGATGGGTTTTCGCAAGCTGCTGATCGTCAACGGACACGGTGGGCAACCGCAGGTGATGGAGATGGCGGCCCGCGAGTTGCGGCTGCGCCATGGCGACTATGTGGTGCTGCCGCATTTCACCTGGCGCGTGCCGCACGTGGCGGGACAGTTCATGACCGACCGGGAAAAGCGCCTGTCGATGCACGCCGGCCATGCCGAGACCGCCATTCTGATGGCCCTGGCACCGCACACCGTGCACATGGAACATGCGGTGGCCAACTACCCGCCAGAGTTTCCGAGCAAGGTGCTCTCCGGCGATGGCAGGCCGGCGTGTGCCTGGACGGCGCGGGATTTCGGCACCAGCGGCGTCATCGGCGACCCATTTCCCGCCACGCCGGAGCAAGGCCAGGCAATCCTCGACTCGCTGGCGCAGAGCTGGGCGCAGGGCATCCAGGATCTGTTCGCGATGCACTGGATTGAACGTGACGCGCAGACCTGGGGACGTTCGCACCACAACGGAGACATCGCCAGCACCTAGCCTGTGCGTTCGACATCGACATGCAGCGCTGCCCGAACTGCGGCGCCGGGGATCTCAAGATCATCGCCGCCATCCAGGAGCGCCCGGTGATCGAGAAGATCCTTGCTCACCTGCGGTTGGATCCGCATCCGCCGCCCAAGGGCAGGGCGCGCGAGCCGGAGCTGCACTTCGCTGCCTGAGTCGCTTGCGTTGTCGGATAGCTATCGCTGCGGGCCGCGACTACGCTACGGCAGGGGTGGTGCTGCGCGCTGTGTCGGAACGTCAAGACCAGCATAAGGGCCAACCCTGAGACTCCGGTTCCATCCCGCGCGCCGGAAATGGCCAAAGACCATCCAACCCGCCAGGCGCGAACCCACATACGCCTGCAGCCAGCGCTGAATCCGCCCAGGCCTGCGTACTTCGGCCCTCGGCAGACATGGCCAGGAGCCTTCTTCGGCCGTCCAATGGCGGTTGAAATCCCTATTCCCGCCACCGCCATGCTGCTGCAAGTGCGCCTGGGCACCGGCTTCCTGAACCAGATCCGCGCCACCCTGGCCCACCTGGCTCACCCGCTGCTGGGCGACGCCCTCCATGGCGGCCCTCCTGCCGCGGAGCGCGTGATGCTTCACGCCGCGAGTTCGCGGGTCGAGGACGCTGGCGTGGACATCAGCGCCCCGGAACCGGCAGATTTCCAGAACTGCCTGCGACGCTGGCGCCACCCTTCGCGCTAGCGCCGCAGGCATGGGCCCATCGTGATCCGTATCACACGCCCACGAGCTTGCCGGCGCGCTTGCCCGTGAAGGTCAGGCTCTTCTTGGCGGCGATCTCCGCGGCGCTCATTTGCGCCGCCAGCGTGCCCCAATGCAAGGGCGGCGTGCTGGGCTGGCCGACGAACTCGATGCCGTCCTGGCTCCACTTGAGGTGGGCCGATTCCAGGTCCTCCAGGCCCAGGTTCTTGCGCATCTCGAGCATCTGCTTGGCGTAGGCGATGCCGGCGCCGTCCTTGAAGCCTTTCTTGTCGTTCACCCACCGCGTGTAGCTCTGCTCAAGTACCGGGCGCGACATGTAGTGCACATACAAGATCCGCCTCTTGCCGGGCGTAAGGTTGCCAATCGAGCCATGCGGGGCGCTGAGGCAGTGGAAGACCACGTCGCCGGGCTTGCATTCCATCGGGACGGCCCCGAAGTCGCTGAAAAGCTCCTCCTGGCTGAGCTTGGACATGTCGACGTGGCCCACCAGGTGATGGGCGGGGATGCCCCAGACGCAGCCGTTCTCGATGGTCGAGTCGTCCAGGTAAATGTCGGTGTCGAAGTTGGGGGCCGCCAAGGTTTCCTTGGACGGGTTCTGGCTGATGCGGTAGGGCGGATCCTGGTGCCACTCGACGGGCACGTTGCTGAAGGGGGACTTGCAGACGAAGGAGTCGTTGATGGGCAGGAAGGGGTGGCCGGTGCATTGGCCGATGGCTTCGAGCAGCGCGGGCTTGACAGTGACGGCCTGGAAAATCGGGTCGCGGTCCCACATCTTCTCGCTGCGCCAGTAGGTGCGCTTGCCCGCCACGTCGCGGTACAAGTGCTGGATGCCCAGGCCCGCCACGCCCTCGGCCTCGACGCGGTCGGCCGCGGCGCGGAGCACATCGAGCTCGCCGCCGGAAAAGACGTTGCGGATGATCAGGAAGCCGTCACGGTGAAATTGGGCGATCTGTTGCGCGGTGAGCATGGGGTCTCCTTGGGGGTGTTGCGCGGAAGGGGCCCGTGGTGGGGTTGCGTGCGTGTTGGACCAATTCCGACATTGCGACCGTGATTTTTCCTCGGAAAATGGTTGATGTCACTGGAGAAAAGTGTAGGATGGGGGAGGAAACCGACTTTTCTGGAAAGGCGCTGCCATGTCCGAGACGCTGTCGTTGGAGCTGTCGCTGCCGGCCACCGCGCTGGTGGCGGGGATCCACGCGCCGGGCGTGGTGCTGTTGCACACCGACCGCGTGCTCGACTGCTTCGAGTTGATTTTCGTGCAGCAAGGGGTGCTGCCCATCGCCGAGGAGCAGCGGCAGTTTCACGTGCAGGCCGGGCAGACGCTGCTGCTTTTTCCCGGGCGGCGGCACCGCGGGACGCATCCCTGCCCGCCGGAGATGTGGTTTTACTGGATCTGTTTCCGCGTGCACTCCTCGGGGCGTGCCGCCAGCCAAGCCACGCCGCGGGTGGAGGCGGAGAAAGGGCCGGGATACCTGCACGAGAACTGGCTGGAGCGCATGGCGGCGCGCCTGCCCACGCGGCACGGGATCGGCCTGCCGCAACTGGCCAAGCCGGCGCAAGGGCAGCGTTTGGTGGAGCTGTTCCAGCGTTTCTTGGGCGACCAGAAGGCCGGCTGCCTGCGCCCGCACACCGCCGACCTGTTGCTGGCGATGATGTTCGACCAAGTCACCGCCCCCCCGCAGGTGGAGGACCGCCGCGCCGGGCAGGTCCTGGCGCATCGCGCCGGGGCGTACATCGACGCCCAGTTGGCGCGGCCGGGTCCGCTGGGCGCAGCCCAGGTCGCTTGCGCGCTGCGCTGCAACGCCGACTACCTGGGCCGGGTATTCCGCGCCGCCTTCGGGCGCAGCTTGGTGGAGCACATCCACCACCGCCGGGTGGAGAAGGCCTGCGCCTTGCTGCAAGCCAGCGGCATGAGCGTCGACGAGATCGCCCTGGCCTGCGGCCACCCCGACGTCCGCTACTTCCGCCGGCTCTTCAAGCGCCACGCAGGCATGACCCCCCTGGCGTACCGCTCCAGGCATAGCCGAGGATGAGGCGGATGACGATTGTTCGTGCGCGCCGAAAACCGCTTACTGCGTGCGCGGCTCCTTGAGCAAGGGACCACGCGCATCGGCGATTCTGGAGGCTTACAAGGGGGCGCGAACCGTTTCTCACGCCAAGTGGACGTGTACCTTCTTGCCCAAGGCGTCGGCGATGCGGTGGAGCGTCTGGATCGTGGGCTTGGGCAGCCCCAACACGCCCATGAGCTCGTCGTGCTCCTCGAAGAACCGCCGGGCGCGGGCGATGATCTCCTCCTCTTCCTCGGCGTCAATCTTGCGCGCCAAGTCGAGCAGGTTTTTGGTGCGTTCGGGGGGCATCTGGATCGCCCCGTCCTGGTCCGCCCCATGGCGACCTTGCGATTGGAACTCCGGCTGGTCTCCACTTTTTCCGGCCGATAGAGGATCTCGACAGCCTCCTCAGGCGTGGCGTGATTTTCGGCGAAGTGCCTGCGCGTTCCAGGCCGCCAAGCTGGCCACCTTCAGCAGTTCCTGCAGCTTGCGCTGGCCCAGCGATGCACCGAACTGCCATTGCGCGCGCGACGTCATGGCCGCGCCGCAGGCCTTGCACCAGTCCTGCAACCGGGCTTCGAAGGCCGCGGTCAGCGTGGCACCATACAGGATTTCACTGAGTGCGCTGCGGGCGATCCAGTCGCCGACCTGCTCGCAGATCGCCACCGACTCGCCGAGCGGTACCAGCTTTGCCAGGTAGGACTTGACCGAATGAAACGGAACACCGGCCATCTCCACGGGCGCACCGGAAAATCCCAGCATCTGCTGCAGCTTGCGATCCGCCCCTGGGCGATCCGAACAACGCAGAGCGCGGTTCGGTCCGGTACCAGCGGGCCAGCGCGGGCGCCCGCGACAAGATCGATAGCCACGCCGGCGTTCACGAGCACGTAGGCCTAGGACGCTGGCAACGCTGACGTCATGCGATTCCCCTGTGTGCTGAGTCCAGTGGCTCAGTCGGATTGACGTCGAGAACGCAACGAACCGCTCGCTCAGTGTTCGCGCAGAAATTCCACGACCATCGCAGCCGTCCAAGTGAAGGTGCCGCCGCCCAGCGCCTGCCCGGTGATGGGCTGGTAGTACTCCGAGAATCCGCTGCGTGCGATGCAGGCCAGGCTCGCCTGGCGGATGCGCTCGGCCAGCGCTTGCTCCGAGGCCTCGCGCAGTCCCTTGACCAGCAGGTAGTTGATGATCAGCCACGAGGGTCCGCGCCAGTAACGGCGCGGGTCGAAGCGCGGGTCCTCCGGTGCGTGGCTGCAGACCCCGAAAGGCGCCGCATCCAGCATCCTCCCGATGCGTTGCGTCAGTGCTGTCCACCTTGGATGGTTGGCACTCAGAGCCAACAGGGGCAGCAGGCCGCCGACACTCGCGCTGTCGACAAGCTGCCCGGTCATGCGGTCCAGGCAGTCGTATTGCCCCAAGGCCTCGTTCCACAGTGCCTCGAGCGCCTGCGCGCCCCTCTCGGAACGCGCCTGGGCCGCTTCGGCCAGGGCGTGAAGACCGAACTCGCGCCCCAGCAGCGCCAGCGCGCGCTCTGAACGGACGAGGATCGCGTTGAAGCCCGGATCGACGACCTTGAAAGGCGAGGCCGCGTATACCGCGCCAGCCTGCCAGTCACAGGCCTTGAACCGCTGCACCAGCGTGACATAGCGGTCGTACTCGAACGCGGTCGGGCGCTGGCTGGGATCGACGTGCTGGGTGTCGCGGCGGCGATAGGGCTGCAAGTCGGACACCGGGACTGCCGCCAGGGCAGTGTCGAAATCGCAGGAGTTGTCTCGACCAGCCTCCCAGGGATGCAACAGGCAGACCAGACCGGTGCCGTCTGGGTCCCGCCACCGGTGGAACCATCGGTGCCAGCGGTCGGCTGCCTCGAGCAACGCCACACAGCGTGCGCGCGTTGCCGCGTCACGCCGCCCTCGCTCCCACAGTTGTTCGATCACCATGCCCAGCACGGGTGGCTGGGTGATGCCGGACGTCGGTACCGGTCGCTGCGTGCCCCAGACCTGCGGTCCAGGGAAGTACCCTTCGTCCCGCTCGTGGAAGATGATATGCGGGACCATGCCGTCGGGCCACTGGTGCGCCACCAGAGTCTCGATCTCAAGCCAGGCGCGGTCGTCGTCGAAGAACTGCAGTCCGAGCGCGGTCAGGCAAGAGTCCCAGTTCCACTGAAACGGGTACAAGCCGTGCGTCGGAATCGTGTACCGACCCCGGTCGTTTAGCGCGAGGATGTCGCGGGCCTTGCTGCGCAGCGACTGGCGTTCGTTCTCGGTGAATGTGTCGGTCACGGATC
>JBIKTP010000077.1:0-8017 GCA_044348035.1 Burkholderiaceae bacterium | reverse complement strand
GACGCTCTTCGGATGCGCCGGCGCCTTGGCGAACGCATAGTCCGCGCCGCGGCTGGCAAGGCGATCGTTGCTGCCGATGATCCAAAGGACGGGCAGTGGGCGCGGGATGGCGGCGGCGCTGCGCGGCATCGACCCCAGGCCGTCGGGATCGAAGTAAGACAGGTAGATGCGGGCGGTCGTCCGTATCGTGCGACTCTGCCCCTGGTTGATGTCGTCAAAGGAAGCGCTGGCATCGCCCCGACCCGCCGCGATCATCTCGCGCGCCCGCTGCAAGCTGACGCTGATGCGCGGATGATCGCGCCACAGATCGGGCAAGTGCCCGGGTGCGATCGCCAGCACGGCATCCACCTCGCGGCCGCTGCCGGCATACGCCAGCGCTGCGTTGGCACCGAAGCTCTGGCCTCCTACGGCCAAGCGGGAGGCACCCGCGGCGCGCAGCTTGTTCGCCGCCTTGTCGATCTCCGCGAGCGCCGTCGGATAGTCGACGTCGTAGTCGCGGCTGCCCGCCCACGGCATGGTGGGCGCGTCAATCCACAAGCCCTGAGCGCCCAACGTTCGGCCCAAGGGTGCGAGCAAGCCGGACGCGCGGTCCTGCTTGCCGTGCATCAGCACGACACCGGCCACCGCCGGAGCGCCCTGCGCTCGGCCCACCGATGGCAGCGACAGCAGCAGTGCTGAGAGAACTAGGCGACGGCGCATCAGCATGGCGAGCTCCTCTTTTTGGATCGGGACCGGCGCAGTGTATCGACGCCGGCGTCTCAGTCGGCGTGGCCTGCTGCTTGCTTTGGCAGTCAGACTGCCGTGCGCCCCAGCGACCGACGCCCGCCTCGGTTCGCCTGCGGCCAGCACTGCAGAGCCCCGGAGTACCTCGATGCATCCGCCAGGAAACCGCGTTCCCAAAGTCCTGCTGCTCATGGCGGGCGGGGTCTGTCATGTTCTCTCCGGCCGTGCCGCCTGGTGAATCATGCAGTCGGTGGAACTGGCAAAACGCACGAAGTGCGGGACGCGCGAGACCTTGAAGCCCCGCACGACGTGGGGCTTGAGACCGTGAGAGCGCCAGTGGCGCCACACGGTACTTGCTGCTACGCCCAACTCGGCCGCAAGCGTTCGCGTACTCCAGTGCGTGGCCGCTTCGGGTGTGCTCTGTGTGGTCAATTCCATCAGCTGCTTGGCGTCAACCTTCACCGGCGGCGCGCCACGCGGCAAGTCGGGTTGATGCCCTCAATGCCAGAGTCGAGACAGCGCTGGCGCCAGCGCGCGACCTGAACTCGACTGATACCCAGCTGCTCGGCAATCTCCTTGTTCTGCGGACCAAGCGCAGCCAGAAGCAAGATGCGCGAACTATCGGCCAGTCGCACACTTGTCCGCCCGGAACGAACCGGCTGAACGCCGCTCATGTCAAGCCGGATGGGGATAACCGTCAACTGTCAGCGCGGTCTCTGAGCTGCATGTGGTTGACGATCCAGCAGGCCACTGCGATCAACAGGATAGCGCCGCTCTCATAGAGCAAGATAGATGGATCCCCATCTTTGCCTTGCAAAATAATCAAACGGCTCAAGGCCGTCATCGCAATAAACAGCGGTATGGTGATTGGAATCCGATGGCTGGCGTAGAAGGCGCCCAGCATGCCCAATACCTCTGCATAGATAAACATCAACAGCAAATCCTTGAGCTCTACCCGACGGTTTTCTATCAGCAGCATGATCTCTTGCGCCATGGCCGCTACGGTGAAAAAAGCGATGATGATCAAAAACGCTTTTTCAACAAAATGGATGATTTGCTTGACGTTCATCGTTGGTCCCGAGTTGTTCGCTCTACGCCGCCGGATTCAATGGGCTTGATGCTTGACGAATCCCGATAGGGTTTGTCCATGCAGTGGCTTACATTCTCACCTGAAAAACAAGTCCGGCAGGCTCGCGCAAGGCAATTCCGGATCGGGCCAGCCGACGCCCGACCTGAACACCACTTCGCAGGGCAATGGCGCAATTTGCACCGTGGACGGAAGCGGCAAGGCGGCGAAGCCGGTGTGCCAGATGAGGATCGGCTGGCGATAGCGCCTTGGCGCCTCTCGCATGGCGTCCGGGTTGGCGGGCTGAGCCGTGATCAGGGCGCTGATGTCCGGGGGAATATAGCCCTGCCTGTTTCCGCCCGGAAAGACGGCATGCCCGAACCGCCCATCGGGCACGGGTACTGCGAGTCGGTGTCCGGCCCTGACGCCCGTTTGGTCGCCGAAGTCCCGGGGTGGGATATCGAGCCCGGCAGGTGCGTCGGCGTCCTCATATCCCGATCATGACCGCCACAGTCATCGCCGTTCGCTACCGCGAGCGCCTCGATTCGAACGATAGCCGTTGTGCTGTCTGGTCCGCTGCCAAGCGCCCCGCGCAGAATGAGACCGTCCCTGGACCTATCGCCACCCCTTGGCCTTGGCCGCCTCAGCTGCCTGCTTCTTGCGGAGCAGGGCCAGATTGCTCTTGCTGAGTTCATCGAACCGGGCATGTCTGGCGAAATACGGGCCATCCAGCGGAGATTCGTGCGTGAAGGCCATGGTCCAGGCGAGGTTCGCCGGGAACACGCAGTAATCAGCCAGCGGCGCTTCGAGCGGCAGTGCGTCGGTGGCAACAGCCGCGCGTCCTTGGTTCAGCAGCACCAGATACTCGGCCGCGCTTTGCAGCCGGTAGGTGCTGCGGGCTTCTTCACGCGCCGTGCACGGATACCGCCCCGCGCTGAAGACATGCCAGAGATGGCCTTTGGGGCCCGTGGCGTTGACGCCGTCCCGGTCTGCACCGAAGACGGCCAGCCAGGCGGCGGTCATGGCGGCAGCATCGGCTTCGGTGACATGACGGATGCTGGCGCCCGGTGCGGCGATCCCTTCAGGAAAGTTCGAAGTATTGAACCGTGGCATCTCACAACTCCAAGCCTACGCGCCAGGGGCTGCGACACGCTGCGACGCTTCTCGCTCGCCGGGGTCCGCAGCCTTGTAGCTCAAGACCACCTCGTTACGCTGGCGCCACCAGGGCCAAAGCAACGCGCCACCCGATGAGCGGATCGTCACCGCGCCGTTCACGGTCTCGACGATCTGGTGCGCAACGGCTCGCGAACCTTGGTAGGTCACCACCACTTGAAGCACGCCGCAGACGAGGTCATGCAGAAACGCCATCAGTTCGTCCTGTGTGGCGAAGTGCTCATGCCATGAATCCGCGAACACGGTGAACTCCTGGCCTATCGCCAATTCAAGGCTGGCCTCCACGCCAGCGATCTCGAGTCGAAAACGCCGCCCCGCGGGGAAGGTGGTGATCGGCAGTGCTTCTTCAATCGTCCTGCCGATGTCTTCGAGGCGGTACGTCATCCGTCGACTCCGATCAATTGGAAATCGAAAGGTCAGGCAGGCTGCAAAAGACCTGCGCCGACCAGCCCGGTATAGGCCCGCCTGGCGGGTTCGCTGCAGTTGGCGACCGTGAAGGTATCGGACCCGAACGTCTCGGAAAAGACGCCCGAGATCGCGGAAGCCAGTTCGGCTTCGCTCCGACAGCGCGGGATACGAACCACGATACTGGCCACCTCCTGTGCATACTCGTCGGGCGGCGCGCCGTTGGCGGCAAGCCCGAAAGGGTCCCACGCCTGTATGGCCGAGCCCACGATCGCGAGCGCCTGCTCATAGTGAAGTCTGCTGTTCATGGGCTGTCTGTAATCAACGTTTCGGCCGGGATCATAGGAGCTCGCGAGATCTTCTGTGATCGAGCAAGGTCTTTTCGCTCCACAGCCGCGAGAAAGTCCCGCATCTCCTGCTCGAGTTCGAGGCGCGCCGGCCGTTCCGCGGGCAGGTGTGAACCGTTTGACAGCTCGCGCAGACGCTTGTCACCGAGAACACGATCGAACGCAGGCCTGCTCATCGCGGTCGGCGTCCAGCTGTCCGCGCCGGGGTGCACCAGCAGCAGGGGGCAGCTTGGCTCGAGGCGCGACACCCTCAGCTCGTGCATCGTGCGAAAAAAGCGGCTCGGCACGCGCAGGCCTCCAAGAAATGGATCGTTCTCGAAATACTCAGCCATTGCCGGATGGCTGGACATGCGGTCCATCGACGCTGCCAAGCGCAGCGGCAGCCGCACCCGGTCGACGATCGAAGGCATCCATCGGAAGCCCAGCAAGGACGCCTCCCCCAGCCACCGCCACTTCGCCGCGCGCGCGAAGGTGAACGGATCGCCCATGTCGAGGAGGGTGGTGACGATGACGCCCTGCACGTCGCGCGCCGCCTGGGCCGCGAGCGCCGCGGTCATCCCGCCCACCGACAGGCCCATCAGGACGACGGGACCCTCGCATTCGTCCGCTAAAGCAGTGAGCACCGCGGGCCACTCGCCGTAGTCCCATCGGAAGTCTGCATCTGGGCGGGTGAGGCCATAACCCGGCAGATCCGGGGCGAGCGCGAGCCAGCCGAGCCCGGCCGCCCAATCCGCGAGGGGGGCGAGGATCCGCCCGTGGCCTCCTGCGCCATGCACGAGGATCAGCGTTCCCTTTGCTCGTCCGTCGGGGCGCCATTCGTCGACATGCAGTTCGTGGCCACGCACGGCCTTCCATCTCTCGATGGGAACATGCCGGATTGGGAGGTCGAATGCGTCCAGCAGCAGTTGGCGGTAGCGGCGCCACGAGGGCGAGTTGTCGTAGGTCGTCACGGGTGGTCCATGTTGGTTTCTCCAGGCTAGTCGATCGTTCCACCAATACAGTCACTCAATAGATGGTGACCGCCATGCTTCTTCAACGCATGACGGTTGTGATCATGGCGCGAAAGTCTGAACGCCCGCCGCTGGTGCTGACAGCGGAGCAGTGGGCCAAACTCCAGGAGTTGTCGGCATGGCGGGTGGCGCCGGCGTGTGAGGTGGAACGTGCCAAGGTGCTGCTGGGCTTTGCCGATGGCGTGTCGATCACCGAACTCCAGCGCCGGCTCGGGTTCAGCCGACCGATGATCTACCGGTGCGTAGACAAGGCGCTGGCCGCAGGTGTCAAGATGGGGCTCAAGGACAAGTACCATCGCCCACACGATCCCGAGATCAGCGACGAGGCCAAAGAGTGGGTGGTCAGCATTGCGTGCACGAGGCCCAAGGACCATGGACTGGCCGCTGAATTGTGGTCGATCTCCGCGCTGGCGCGGTTTGTCGGCGCGCGCGCGCAGGCTGCCGGCTTTCCCCGCCTTGCCAGTCCGGGCAAGAGCACTGTCTGGCGCATCCTGGACGACAACGACATCAAGTCGCACAAGATTCGCTGCTACCCGGAAAAGCGCGACCCCGACTTCGACCGCAAGATGCAGGAGGTGCTGATGGTCTATCGGGACGCTTCGCTCCACACCGAAGGCGTTGTCCACGATGTGCGGCCCAACTCCATCTGCACCGTGAGCGCCGATGACAAGCCTGGTGTTCAAGCCATCGGACTCACCGCTGCGGATTTGCCGCGGGTGCCTGGCAAGGCGCCCAGTGTTGGGCGTTACTACGAGTACCGTCGCCACTGCACCGAGTTCATCGCCTTGCTCAAGCAGATTGACGCGCATTACCCCGCTGATGCCATCATCCGCTTGGTGCTGGACAACCGCCCAGCCCACAACTTCAAGGAGACTATGGCCCACCTCAGCACACGCTCTGGATGCTTCGAGTATGTTCATGCGCCCTAGCATGGTTCCTGGCTCAACTTGATCGAGTGCGTCTTCTCCAAGATGGCGCGTACATTCCTGCGACATATCCGGGTCACATCCAAAGACGATCTGAAACAACGCATCCTCAAAGGCATCGCAGAGATCAACGCATCGCCAGTTGTGTTTCGTTGGAGCAAGGTTGACCTCGGTGTGGCTTGATATGTATTTTTTTCAGTGGCACGAAATACCAGTCGTTGAATGCGCGAAACGCCCGCCCGACAAGTAGCCGCAACCCGCAATGCCAGAGGGCTCGCGCATCCCGGCCGCGAACCGAAAACCGAGCCCCGCCGCTACAATTTTCGCTGGTAAGTCCGGGCATGTTGCGCCCAAGGGAGTTGGTTTATGCGTACCGACGTTGTCGCAATGGCATGGGCGGCGCTGGCCGCCCTCGTTCTCATGGCGCCGCCGTCCTGGGCAGCGACGCCGGATCGCGCTTTGCCCTGGGCCACGGTCGAGGTGCAGGCACCGCGTATCGAGTATCGAACCTTCCAGAGCCGGGTTGTCGGCACCACGGTGAGCTATCACGCGTATGTTCCCAGGGCATACGCCGGCACAGCAGCTCGCTTTCCCGTGCTGTATTGGCTGCACGGGACGGAAGGGGGCGTCGCCGGCATTCGCCACGTCGCCCGATTCTTCGACGACGCCATCGAAGCCGGCAGGGTGCCGTCGATGATTGTCGTATTCGTCAATGGCCTGCCACGCCGGCTGTGGGCCGACTCCAAGGATGGCGCTTCTCCGGTCGAGACGGTCTTCGTCTCGGAAGTCATTCCTGACGTCGATCGGGTGTTCCGCACGAAAGCCGCGCGGGAAGGTCGCGTTCTCGAAGGCTTCAGCATGGGCGGCTACGGCGCGGCGCGCATCGGCTTCAAGTACCCCGATGTCTTCGCTGGCATCTCGATCCTGGCCGGCGGGCCCTTCGACTTGGAGTTTGCCGGGCCGAACGCGCAACGCAATACCGCCCTGCGAGAGCAACTGCTGCGTGAGGTCTGCGGCAACGACATGGCGTATTTCAGGGCGATCAGCCCCATCGAGATGCTCGACAAGGGCGCGCCGGCCGCGCGTGCTGCGGGAACGGTTGTTCGCCAGGCGATAGGCAGGCTCGACGCGAGCTGGGACTTGAATCGCCGATTCCACGAACGCATGCTCGAAGCGGGTGTCGTGCACGAATACATCGAGGTGCCGGGGGTCGGACACGACACTCGGGCCCTGCTCGAAGGCCTGGGCGTCGGCAATGGCAGGTTCTACCGGCGCTCGCTCGGGCTTGCCGATCCCCCGGCGGACGATCGAAAATTTGTCAAGTGATTGCGCGGGGCAGGAATATGCCAATGCAATCGGTGCCCGTGACCGCCGTGCATCACCGACCTCAGGCCACCGCAGCGAGGTCTCCCTCAACACCGTGCGTGTCGGTGGTATCGATGGCACTCGAACGCAGATCCTGAGCGCTACGTTGGCAACGCTGACTGATCAGGTGATCCGAGGCAGCGAATGGTCAGGCAACTGCACGATGGGCTGCTGACTCCCAGCAGAGCCTGCTGGCTGGTGCGCGGTAGGACGCATCGGCGGTGATGAGGTCGCCAGTCTTCTGCCGCTACCCCGGCATCCACTGTGCTGGGACCTGGCGCACTGTGACCTGCCCACGCTTGAGCGATTCGATGCCAGCCCCCCCCCGGGGCGACTCCTGGACATACACGCACGCGCGTCGAAGGTGTCGGCGATGGTCGCGGGGGTCGACCGACCTCGACAGATCTCGAAAGGTGTGTTTTCGCAAAACCGCCCGGAAACCCGCGCCAATGCTGGTGCTTGACAGGTTGACGGTAAAGGTGACGGGAAAAGTCTGCGGAGCGGCCGCGAGCGTTTCACGGATCAACAGCTTGGAAGGCTCGTTGGTGATCGAATGGGACTGATGCCTCAAAGCTTGGTTCGTCGTCCTTTGCCGGTGGCGGAGCAGCTTCGAGCGGACGACGTGTCACGCGAGATCCGATGTCCACAGCTGGCCCATGTTTTCCGGCCTGGCGCAATGCCGGGCCCGATGTCACAGGGCGTTGAGCGGAATCTTGGCGTAGGCGATGCCGTTGGCCTCCTTCGGGGGCATCTCGCCGGCGCGGATGTTGATCTGCACCGCCGGCAGGATCAGCACCGGCATTTCCAGCGTGGCGTCGCGGCGGGTACGCATATCGACGAACTGCTCTTCCGTGATGCCGTCATGCACATGGATGTTGCGTTCGCGCTGCTCGGCCACCGTGGTCTCGAATGTCACCTCCCGGCCCTTGGGCGGGTAGTCGTGGCACATGAAGAGCCGGGTGTCCGCGGGCAGGCTCAGCAGCTTGCGCGTCGATGCGTAGA
>JBIKTP010000076.1:0-8019 GCA_044348035.1 Burkholderiaceae bacterium | reverse complement strand
CCAGATGCTCAAGGAACACCTCGTCGGGCGCCGGTCCCGGAACTGCGACCACCTGCCAGCCGGTCTGCGCCATCAGCACCTCGCTCAGCGCGCGGAAGTCGGAAATCGCGTCGGCGCCCAGCGGCAGCCGGGCCATGCCCTCCACGAAGGCATCGCAGGCCCGGCCCGGCAACAGGCGTGACTGGCGTTCGAACAGGGTTCGCCAGACCGCATGGTCCTGCGAGGCATACCGACCCCATTCCTGGTCGATCGTCCAGTCGGGCCGCCTGGCGCTGCGCTCACCCGGCAACCCGCGCGCCGTGGCGTGCATCAGGCCGCCTCTGCGTGCGCCGCGGGGATGACGCCGCGCTCGACCTGATCGCGCTCGATCGATTCGAAAAGCGCCTTGAAATTGCCTTCGCCAAATCCGTCATCGCCCTTGCGCTGTATGAACTCGAAGAACACCGGGCCCAGCAAGGTGTTGGAGAATATCTGCAGCAGCAGGCGCGGCCGGCCGCCGGCGGTGCTGCCGTCGATCAGGATGCCGCGCGAGGCCAGCGCGTCGACCGCCTCGCCATGCCCGGGCAGACGGCCGTCGAGCATCTGGTAGTAGGCGGCCGGAGGCGCCGTCATCAGCGGCACGCCGGCGCGGCGCAGGCTGTCGACGCTGGCATAGATGTCATCGCACAGCAGCGCAATGTGCTGGATGCCCTCGCCATTGAACTTGAGCAGGAACTCCTCGATCTGCCCGGCACTGCCCGAGGCCTCCTCGTTGAGCGGGATGCGGATCATGCCGTCGGGCGCCGCCATCGCCTTGGAGGTGAGGCCGGTGTATTCGCCCTTGATGTCGAAGAATCGCATTTCCTGGAAGTTGAACAAGGTCTCGTAGAACCGCGCCCAGTAGGCCATGCGGCCGCGGTAGACGTTGTGGGTCATGTGGTCCACGATCCGGAAGCCGTGGCCCACAGGATGGCGGTCCGCGCCCTCGATGAAGTCGAAGTCGATGTCGTAGATCGACCTGCCGTCCTCGAAGCGGTCGATCAGGTACAGCGGCGCACCGCCAATGCCCTTGATCGCCGGCAGGTGCAGTTCCATCGGGCCGGTGCGCAACTCCACCGGCTGCGCGCCGAGTTCCAGCGCGCGTTCGAAGGCCAGCCGCGAATTCTTCACGCGAAACGCCAGCCCGCAGGCCGAAGGCCCGTGCTCGGCTGCGAAATACGACGCGACACTGCGCGGCTCGCGGTTCACGATGAAATTGATGTGGCCCTGCCGGTACAGGGTGACGTCCTTCGAGCGATGTTCGGCGACGCGGCTGAATCCGAGCATCTCGAACACAGGCTCCAGCACGCCGGGCGTGGGCGACGCGAACTCGACAAACTCGAAACCCATGAGGCCCATCGGGTTGGGGTTGGGAATGGCATCAGGCATGGCTGGTTCCTCGCAAGGCAGGGTTGAAAACGGTGACGTCACAGGCGTTCAAGCGTTTGCACAAGCTTAGTGAAATCAGCCCGGAATAGGATTTCAATTCACCGCATCGTTCCCCTCTGAAGCGGCATAAAATTGCGAGAATCTCTTATTTCAGGGGAATTCATTGCAAGACTTCGCGTTCGACCGAACCGACCTCAAGATGCTGGCCTTTCTGCAGGAACACGGCAGGGCTTCCAACCTGGAGCTGGCCCAGGCGGTGAACCTCTCGGCCTCGCAATGCCACCGCCGGCATCGGCGTCTGGAAGAGCTCGGGGTGATCACCCGCTACGAAACCCGGCTGCACGCCCCCACCCTGGGCCTGGGCGTGGTGGCCTTTGTCCATGTGGCGATGGAGAAAGGCCATTTCCCCAACCTCCACAAGTTCACGCAGGCGATCCGTGTGCTGCCCCAGGTGCTGGAATGTTTCTCGGTCACCGGAGACTTCGACTACGTGCTCAAGGTGGTCGCGCGCGACCTCAAGTCGCTGTCGCAGTTCCTGATGGACACCCTGATGGGACTGCCCGGTGTGAGCAACGTGCGCTCCAGCGTCTGCCTGGACGAGATCAAGAGCACCGGCTCCCTGCCCTTGCCGGCCTGAGCGCTGCGCGGCGCCGGGCGGCCCCAAGCGCGCTCGCACTGCGGCAACGACAATCTCCCCATGCCACCGGCCTCGACGATCCGCCGAACCCTGCGCCATCCCCAGTTCCGCGCCATGTGCTCCAGTGGCGGGGTGTATTTCCTGGGCAATGCCATGCAGACCATGGCAGCGGCCTGGATGATGGTGGAGCTTACCGGCTCGTCCTTCCTCGCCGCGCTGGTGCAGACGGCCGTGTTTCTGCCGATGTTCCTGTTCTCGCTGCCGGCCGGCGTGATGGCCGACACCACCGACCGGCGCCGGCTGATCCTGGTGGCGCTGAGCATCCAGGCCGCTGTGGGCACCCTGCTGGCCATGTTGATGCTCGCCAAGGTGGGGGGTGCGGGCACGATCCTTTTCTTCGTGTTCCTGGCGGGCAGCTGCACCGCCTTCCTGTCGCCCGCCTGGAACTCCACCATCAGCGACTCCGTCCCGCGCCACGACATGCCGCAGGCCATCACGGCCATCGGCATCGCCTACAACGCCGCCCGCGCAATCGGCCCCGCACTGGGGGGCGCCGTCTTCCTCTACCTGGGCGGCGCCTGGAACTTCGTGTTCGCGGTGCTCAGCACGCTGGTGATGATCCAGGCCATCCGCCGTTTCCCGCCGAAGCCCCATCCGCCGACCCGACTGCCGGCAGAACGGCTGTGGGGCGGCATGGTCAGCGCGCTGCGGTTCGCCTGGCATTCGCACATCGTGCTGTCACAGCTGTTGCGGGCCGGCGCCTACAGCGCGGCGGGCTCGGCCCTGTGGGCCCTGCTGCCGGTCATCGGCCAACGCCAGCTCGGCCTGGGCGCCGCCGGTTTCGGCTTGATGATGGGCTGTCTGGGTGTGGGCGCCATCGTCGCCGGCCTGTTCATGGCGCGCTGGCGCTCGCGCTTCGGGCTGGAGAACCTGGTGGCCGCCGGCTGCGTGACGTTCGCGCTGGTCATGCTGGTGACCGCCTTCTCGGCCTGGGACCCGCCGGTCTACGCTGCGCTCATCCTGGGCGGAGGCGCCTGGATGGCGGTGATGTCCACCTTCAACACCGCCACACAGACCAGTGTGCCGCCCTGGGTGCGCGCGCGCGCCGTGGCGATGCACACCCTGTGCGCGCTGGGCGCCTTTGCCATGGGGTCGGCCTTCTGGGGCGCGCTGTCCGACCTGGCCGGGCTGTCCTTCGCGCTCACGGTGGCCGCCATCTGCATGGCGGTCGGCCCGCTGCTGGCGCGGCGTTTTCCACTGCGCATGGGCGAGACCGGCGAGGTGACGCCGGCCACTCCGTGGGAAGACCTGTTCCAGTCGCTGTCGACACAGCCCGACCCGGAGGCCGGTCCGATCGCGGTGGAAATGGGCTACCGGATCCTGCCGGCCAATGCCGAGGACTTCCTGGACGCGATCAGCCAGCTGCGCGCGCCCCGCCGGCGCGACGGCGCCACGTTCTGGCGGGTCTACCGCGATCTGTCGGACCCTTCGCGCTATGTCGAGCGCTTCATCGTGACGTCCTGGGCGGAGTACCTGCACCAGCGCGCCCGCGCCACGCGGGCCGATCAGGAAATCGAGGCGCATCTGCGCACCTTCCTGCTCGAGGGCGAGACCGTCACCATGCAGCACTACATCGCCGAACGCTGAACGCGCAACCCATTGCGACCGCCACAGGGGAACGGCCAGGGAATCGCCGCTGCCTGACATGGCTCAAATCCATGTGCGCTGCGTGCGGCTTGGCTGCGCCATCCAGACAGTCGCGCAGTGTTCGCCCGATCGTCACCATGAAATCCGACCCCGGCTTCTGGCCCCATATCGACCCGACCTGAACGACCCGCGCTTCGATTTCGAGAACGTGATCCTCCAGTCCCTGCCCTTCCTGCGCTGCGCAGGCATCGAGCGAGAGATTACGCTGATCGCCGCCGGCGGCGTCCGCACGCATGCCGACATCGTCCGCCTGCAAGGGCTGGGCGCTGCGGCGGTGCAACCGGGGACTCCGTTCGCGGTCACCGAAAAAGGCGATGCGCATGCCGGGTTCAAGCGGGTGCTGGCCGAGGCGGACGACGCCGAGATGGTCGAGTTCACCAGTGTGGCCGGACTGCCGGTACGCGCCGTGGGCACCCCCTGGCTGCGCGCCTACCTCAAGATCGAGGACATGCTGGAGGCGGTCAGCCAAGCCAAGTCCCGCTGCACCAAGAATTTCGACTGCCTGGCCCAGTAGGACGGCTGCGACCTCTGTACCGCCTGTGGTTACGTGGGGCAGTTCGGCTGAGCCGCAGGGCTCAGTGGCACAGCGCCCGCAGCGCCGGCGCACCCAGCGCGTCGAGGCGCGGCGCCGGGCGACCGAACAGGTAGCCCTGGAACGTGTCGCAGCCGATCTGCGCCAGGAAGGCATGCTGGCTGGTGGTCTCCACGCCTTCGGCAATCACCTCCAGCCCCAGCGTATGGCCCAGCGCCAGGATGGTGCGGGCGATCGCGGCGTCATTGGGGTCGGTCAGGATGTCGCGCACGAAGGACTGGTCGATCTTGAGTTGCGACAGCGGCAGCCGCTTGAGGTAGGTCAATGACGAGTACCCGGTACCGAAGTCATCCAGCGAGAACGAGACGCCGCGTGACTTGATCGCGAACATCTTGAAGATGATGTCCTCGATGTCCACGGCCAGCATGCTCTCGGTCAGCTCCAGCTTGAGCCGGTCGGCACGCGCACCCGCGCCTTCCAGCGCGCGGAAGACATTGCCCACGAAATCGGCATGCGCGAACTGCGAGGCACTCACGTTGACGGCCAGCGTCCAGTGGGCCATCGCGGGATTGCGGGCCCACTCGGCCAGTTGCGCACAGGCCGTCTCCAGCACCCACTGACCCAGCGGCAGGATCATGCCGGTCTGCTCGGCGAGCGGAATGAATTCACCCGGCGACACCATGCCGCGCGTGGCATGTTGCCAGCGCACCAGCGCCTCGGCGCCGACCGCCACGCCATCACCATCGACCTGCACCTGGTAGAACAGCGCAAACTCGTTCATCGCAAGGCCCCGGCGCATGTCCTTCTCCATGCGCGCGCGCGCTTCCGCCGCAGCCCGCATCGCAGGGTCATAAAAGCGTGCGGTGTTGCGCCCCGCCGACTTCGCCTGGTACATGGCAGCATCCGCCATGCGCAGCAGATCGTCGACCTTCTCGCTGCCATGCTCGAATACCACGATGCCGATGGAGGGTGTGCTCAGGTGGCGATGCTCCCCCAGCAGGTAGGGCTGCCCCAGCGCGAACAGCACCTTGTCGGCCACCGCCTCGACCTGGCTGCCCGCCTCCTGCGCATCAGTGGCCAGCGCTTCGAGCAGGACCACGAACTCGTCCCCGCCCAGCCGCGCCACACTGTCTGCGTCCCGCATGCAGGCCTGCAGGCGGACTGCCACCTGCCTGAGCAGCAGGTCGCCCATGCCATGTCCCAACGTATCGTTGAGCTGCTTGAAGTTGTCCAGATCGATGAACATCAGGGCTCCGTGCTGTCCGTGGCGGCCGGCGCTGGACATGGCCCGCGCCAGGCGATCCATCAGCAAACGGCGGTTCGGCAGCCCGGTCAGGTGGTCATGGAACGCAAGCCGCCGGATCTGCTCTTCCGCCAGGCGCTGCCGGCTGACGTCGCGGATCAGGCCGATGAAGGTCCATGCGCCCCCCTGCTCCGTGCGCGAGACCGCCAGTTTCAGCGGAAAGAGACTGCCGTCCTTGCGCCGCCCCTCCATCTCGCGCGGCTGCCCGACCAGGGAGCTCTCGCCGCCCGCCTGAAACCGCTGAAAAAAGCTGTCATGCTCGGCGCGGTCGTGGTCCGCCATCAGCAACGAGGCCTTGCGTCCGATGGCCTCCTCGGGTGCATAACCGAAGATCTGGGTAGCTGCCTTGTTGAACGACTGCACCATGCCCAGGTGGTCGATGGTGATCACCCCGTCGACCACGTTGTCCAGGATCGACTGTGCATGCAGCGTGGATTCGCCATGGGCCTGCTCACGGGCCAGCAACTCCGCCTCGGCACGCTTGCGCTCGCTGATGTCGACGAAGGTGACCACGGCTTCGAGCACGGCGCCCTGCGCGTCCAGATGGGGCTGCGCGTCGACCAGAAGCCAGACTCGCCCGGAAACATCTGCCCGCTCCACACCCATCACCACCTGACAGACGGGCCGCCCGGTGGTGAGCGCGCGTGACGCTGGATGCTCGTCACCGGGAAACGGCGAGCCGTCTTCATGGAAAGCCTTCCAGCCGGGTTCGCGGGCGGTCCTGCCATGCAGGCCGGCAGCATCGATCCCGAGCAGCGCACGGGCCTTCTGGTTGGCATCCAGGACCGCGCCATCCGGCGCGTGGACCACGACGGCCACCGGCAACTCAGCCATCAGTTGGCGGTAGCGCGCTTCGCTGTCGCGCAGCCGCCTTTCAGCTTTCGCCTTGTACAGCGCCATTTCCACCGCCGTGCGCAACTCCCGCTCGGTGAACGGCTTGATCACGTAGCCGGCAGGCTCGACATGCCTGGCACGTTCGATCGTCTCGTCCTCGGCATGGGCGGTCAGGAACACGACCGGTATGCCATGGCGCGCGCGGATGACGCCCGCTGCCTCGATACCGTCCATGGCGCCGCCGAGCCGGATGTCCATCAGGACCAGGTCCGGATGCAAGGTGCCTGCCAGTGCGATCGCCTGTTCGCCGCGGCTCGCATGCCCGACAGGCTCATACCCATGGCCGCTGAGCTGGACGCGGATGTCCAGCGCCACGACGGCTTCGTCTTCCACGACCAGGATGCGGGGCCTGGTCATGGGATAACGGGAGAATTGAACAAGGCAAACGGCATGGTGCGCAGACAGTGTAGGCAGCCGCAGACACACCCGCCATCGGGCGAATACCTGAACTTCCCAAGGGGAAAAACCTGACGCCGGGGCCGGGGGAGCCGGCGCCTGGCCGCCGCTGCTCAGCCCCGCACGACAAGCACCGGCTGGTGCGCGTGCGACAACACCCGCTGCGCCACGCTGCCCAGCACCAGCTTCTCGATGCCGCTGCGCCCATGGGACCCCATGACGATCAGATCCGCGCCACCGGCCTCGGCAGCCTCGATGATGCCGCGCCACACCGCATGGGACTCGACCAGCGAGGCGCTGGCCCGGATGCCGGCCGCCTCGAAGGACTGGCGCGCATGCGCCAGGGCCTCGTTGGCCTCGGCCTTGGCGGCCTCCAGGTACTGCGTCTGCCCATAGGCGAAGTCGGCGCCGACGCCGGCAAACGGATAAGGGTCGATCACATACAGAACACTGACCGCGCTGGCAAAGGCGCGGGCCAGGCCGATGGCCTTGTCGACGGCCAACCGGGAGGTCGGCGAGCCGTCAATGGGAACGAGCAGGTGCTTGAACATGGCAATGGCTCCTGGTGGGACGACGATTCCCAGTGTGGGCCCGGCACGGCGTGGCAACATTGACGTAGCTCAAGCAACGCCTTCTCCCTGGAAGCCACCGGCGCGCAGGGTCAGCACCAGGGTGTCGCGGTACCCCCCGGCCTCCAGCGGCTGGATCGGCGTGGTCTCGTGGACCACGCGGGCATCGTCCAGCAGCAACAGGGACCAGGGTTCCGCCAGCGTGAAACGCACCCCCCCCGGGCCCGCGGCATCGAATACCCGCGTCTCCCCGCCCTTGATGCCCTGGCGGTCCACCAGGAACACGGCGACGAAGTCGACGCCGTCGCGGTGGGCGCCCTCGGGGGTGGGGCGGCCTATGCCATCGGTGGTGTCGATGCGGAACTGGTGCGCCTCGACAAACCAGGCCTGCGGGCCGCGCAACGCACTTGCCACGCGCCCCAGCCAGGCCAGCAGGCTGTGCCACGCGGGCTGGGCCACCGTGGCCGGCCGTACCGGCTCGAACCAGCGCTGCATGCCGCCATGCAGGGCGTTGTAGGCCAGCGGCTGCCAATGCGCCCTGTGGTCGACCTGCGTGACCCGCGCGCCATCGACC
>JBIKTP010000691.1:0-2501 GCA_044348035.1 Burkholderiaceae bacterium | reverse complement strand
TCGAGCGCATCCGGAGGGATGTACAGATCCTGCGGCATCGAGAACAGCGGCTCGCCATACAGCCTGGCGAGGGCCACCTGGTCCACCACGTCCGGCATCGCAGCCGACGGGGGAAGGTCCGCCGCACCATCCGGTGGCCGATGGATCACTCGGGAGCCCTGTCTACTGGGCGTCGGTCTGGTAGACGTAAGGCTTCTGCGGCACCTGCGCGGCGCGGTACTCGCGCCAGGTCTGGCGGTCCACCGGCTTGTCCCACAGCAGTTCGCGCCCCTGGCGCTGGCGGACCTCCAGGTCGGGTTTCTGCTGTTTCAGTTGCGTGATGAACTGGGTGATTTCGGATTCGTAATCGGGACGGCGGAATATGGACATGGATGGGAACCTCTCCGGCGGATTTTACAGGCCATGCCCCGGCAGACTGCAGATCGGCAGACTACAGACTAACCCGGTATGCGCCCGGCATGGCCTTCGCTAAACTGCCAGGATGGACATGCAAGCTGCCGCTCTTCTTGCCTTGTCGGGGCTGGTGCCGCTGGCCCTGGCGGGGGGAGTCTGGCTCTGGTTGCGCGGCCGGGCCCGGCGAGACCGCAGCCTGCAGAATGCAGAATTCGCCTCGACCCTGGCCCACCAGCAGCATGAACTCGATGCGCTGCGTGGCCAGTTGCGTGCTGCCGAGGCAAGGCTGCGCGAGGTCATCGACGCGTTGCCGGCCGGCGTGGCAATCTACGACAACCAGGACCGGCTGCTGGGCTTCAACCGCGAGGTGGCGCGTCAGTACCCCTACAGCGGTGCGGGCACGCTCATCGGCGAGACCTACGAAACTCTGGTGCGCCGCGCGCTGCGGGCAGGGCAGATTCCGGACGCGATCGGGCGCGAAGAGGAATGGCTGGCCCTGCGCCTGGCGGGGCGGGGCGCCTTGCGGCCCCCGCTGCAGCGCCATATCGACCAGGGCACGGGGGTGCATCTGTACGAGACGCGCACGCCGTCAGGCTATCTTGTGATGACCCGGCTTGATCTGACGCCCCTGCTCGATAAGGGCCTGGCCCTGGAGCGTGCCCATGAGCAGCACCTGCGCCTGTCCACCACCGATGGCCTGATCGGGATCGCCAACCGGCGCCAGTTCGAGCTGACCCTGCAAAACGAATGGCAGCGCTGTGCCCGCAACCGGTCCAGCCTGTGCCTGCTGATGGTCGACATCGACTCCTTCAAGCACTACAACGACCACTATGGCCACCTGGCCGGTGACGAATGCCTGCGCCAGGTGGCGCGCATCCTCGGGCTGTGCGTGAAGCGCTCCGGCGAAATGGTCGCGCGTTTCGGTGGCGAGGAGTTCGCGCTGCTGCTTCCGGGCACCGACCTGCAGGAGGGCAAGCGGGTCGCGCAGCGCTGTCTGCACGAGATGCTCAACGCCGGCATTCCGCATGCGGGGTCGCCGGTGTCGCCCTGGCTTACCGTGAGCATTGGCGTCGCGACCATCGTCGCCGCGCCCGGGCTGTCTCCGGCCACGCTCGTGAGCGAGGCCCTCGCGGCACTGGGAAAGGCCAAGGAGGGTGGTCGCGCGCGGCTCGAGACGGCCGAGCCTTCGCCGGTCAGCGAGCCGGCGTCCCTGCCCGCTGCCCTGTAGCCGTGCCCGTCAGCGCACCCGCATGCCGGGTTGCGCGCCGTGCCAGGGTTCCAGCACGTGGATCCCCGGGGCGGATTTTTCGTCGGCATGGCTGGCGGCCAGCACCATGCCCTCGCTCACGCCGAATTTCATCTTGCGCGGCGCCAGATTGGCCACCACGACGGTCAGCTTGCCGACCAGCGCCTGCGGCTGGTAGGCGCTGGCGATGCCACTGAACACATTGCGCATGCGGCCTTCGCCCACGTCCAGCGTGAGGCGCAGCAGCTTGGTGGAGCCCTCGACGGCCTCGCACTGCACGATCCGGGCGATGCGAAGGTCGATCCTGGCGAAATCGTCGATCGTGATGACCGGCGCGATGGCCTCCCCGCCCGGCAGTGCCGGTGGCGCGGGTGCTTCCGCTGGCGGCGCTTCGAACAGGGCTTCGAGCTGCTTCAGCTCCACACGCTGCATCAGGTGCTGGTAAGTGCCCACTGCATGGCCTGCGCCCATGGGCATGGCGGCGTTGGACCAGTCCAGCGCCGGCGTGTCCAGGAAGGCCTCTGCCTGCTGTGCCAGCTGCGGCAAAACGGGCTTCAGGCAGGCGGTCATGACGCGGAACATCTCGATGCATTCGGAGCATGCCGCCGCCGCCTGGTCCGCCCGCCCCTCCTTGACGAGCTTCCAGGGCGCCGCAGCGTCGAAACGCGTGTTCACCGTGTCCGCGAAGGCCATGATCTCGCGCAGCGCCCGGGCGTAGTCGCGCGATTCATAGCAGCCCTGCACACTGGCGATCAGGCTGGCGGCTTCCAGGGCCAGGCTGCTCCCGGCTTGGCTGGCCACCAGTTGTCCGCCCGGCAGGAACTTGACGGCGCGGCTGGCGATGTTGACGAACTTTCCAACC
>JBIKTP010000689.1:0-2504 GCA_044348035.1 Burkholderiaceae bacterium | reverse complement strand
CAACCAGCTGTATCCGCTGCACGGCAAGGTCGCGGCGGCGCTGCGGTATGTACTGACGCGCCGCGGCCCGCTGAGCGTGGGCGTGAACCAGTGCGGCGGTTTCGTGCGCACGGCCGCGCACCTGCAGCATGCCGACCAGCAGCTGTACTTCAACCCGGTCACCTATTCGATGGCGCCGGCCGGCAAGCGCCCGCTGATGAACCCGGACCCGTTCGCCGGCTTCATCCTGTCGTTCCAGCCCTGCCGGCCGCGCAGCCGGGGGCGCATCGACATCGCCTCGCCCGACCCTGAAGCGGCCCCGGCGATCCGGCCCAATTACCTGTCTGCCGACGGCGATCTGGCGGATGTCGTGGCGGGCGGGCGCTTGCTGCAGAGCCTGCTGGCGACGCGCGCGATGCAGGGGCTGATCGCGCAACCGATCGCACCCGATCTGGCCCCGATGGATGCACAGCAGATCGTCGACGACTTCCGGGCCCGCGCCGGCACCGTGTTCCACCCGGTTGGCACCTGCGCCATGGGCGCTGACCCGCGCCATGCGGTGGTGGACAGCCAGTTGCGCGTGCATGGTCTGGAGGGCCTGCGGGTGGTGGACGCGTCGGTGTTCCCGAACATCACGTCCGGCAATACGCATGCACCCACCGTGATGGTGGCCCAGAAGGCTGCCGACCTGCTTTTGTCTGCCAACCCCTGACTCGACACCACCGGGAGCTTCGCGCCATGCGCATCCGAAAACTCGAAACCTTCTGCAACGAATTCGTCGGCTTCGTCCGGCTGACCACCGACTCCGGCGCCACCGGCTGGGGGCAGATCAGCACCTACAACGCCGACATCACCGCCACCGTGTTCCACCGCCAGATCGCGCCCTGGTCGCTGGGAGCGGATGCCTTCGACCTCCAGGCGCTGGTGGACACCATTCCCGAGCGCGAACACAAGTACCCCGGCTCCTACCTCTACCGTGCGCTGGCCGGCCTGGACACGGCGATGTGGGACCTGCGTGGAAAGCTGGAAGGCAAGCCGGTGGTGGCGCTGCTCGGCGGCACGCCCGGGCGGCTGCGCACCTATGCGTCGTCCATGCGGCGCGACATCACACCCCGGGACGAAGCCCTGCGCCTGTGCCAGCTGCGCGACCAGTACGGTTTCGACGCCTTCAAGTTCCGGGTGGCGCGGGAATGTGGCCGTGACATCGACGAATGGCCTGGCCGCACCGAGGCCATCGTGCCGGCCATGCGCCAGGCGCTGGGCCCCGATGTGGCGCTGATGGTGGACGCCAATTCCGGCTTCTCGCCGGCGCGCGCCATCGCGGTCGGGCGCCTGCTGCAGGACCACGGCGTGTCGCACTACGAGGAGCCCTGCCCCTACTGGGAGCTGGAACAGACGCAGCAGGTCACGCAGGCGTTGTCGCTGGATGTGACCGGCGGCGAGCAGGACTGGGACTTCGCCACCTGGCGGCGCATGATCGCCCTGCAGGCGGTGGACATCGTGCAGCCCGACGTGCTGTACATGGGCGGCATCCAGCGCACGCTGCAGGTCGCGCGCATGGCGCAGGCCGCCGGCATGCCCTGCACGCCGCACAGCGCCAACCTGTCGATGGTGACGCTGTTCACCATGCACCTGCTCAAGGCGATTCCCAACGCCGGCAAGTACCTGGAGTTCTCGATCGAGGGCCCGGAGTACTACCCCTGGCAGCAGGACCTGTTCGTGCGCTCGCCCTACACCATCACCGATGGCGGCATCGAGGTGTCGGCCGAGCCCGGCTGGGGTGTCGAGATCGCGCCGGAGTGGCTGGCGCGCTCCACCTACCAATGCAGCGAGCAGCGGTGATGGACGCGCTCATCGCCGAATACCGGGCCACCGGCACACTGGCCGGCCTGCCGCAGGGGCACTGGATTGACGGCCGGTTCTGCCCGTCGGTGTCGGCCCGGCGCATGGACAGCGCGGACCCGGGCACCGGCCACACCTGGCTGCAGTTTGCAGCCGGTGACACCGATGACGTGGAGAAGGCCGTGGTGTCCTCCGACCAGGCCCTTCGCAGCGTCTGGCGCCAGGTACCGCCGGCCGAGCGCGGCCGCATCCTGCAGCGCGCCGCGCAAGGTGTGCTGGCGCAGGCGGAGCGGCTTGCGGTGGTGGAGACCATCGACAATGGCAAGACACTGGCCGAGGCCCGCAGCGACATCCGGGCTACGGCCCGTGTCTTCGAGTACTACGCCGGTGTGGCCGACAAGCTGCAGGGCGAGAGCATCCCGCTGGGGCAGGGCTATGTGTCGTTCACCACGCCCGAGCCGGTGGGTGTCACGGCGCATGTGGTGCCGTGGAACTACCCCAGCTCCACCATGGTGCGCGGCATCGCGCCGGCGCTCGCGGCCGGCTGCACGGTGGTCGTCAAGCCGGCCGAGCAGACGCCGATGACGGCCCTGCTGCTGGCGCAGATCCTGCACGAGGCGGGGCTGCCGCCCGGCGTGTGCAACGTGGTGACCGGCACCGGTGCGCTCGCGGGCGCGCCGCTG
>JBIKTP010000690.1:0-2504 GCA_044348035.1 Burkholderiaceae bacterium | reverse complement strand
GGTCGCCGAAGGGTTGGAAACCGAGGGCGAACTCGCCCTCATGCGCGGCATGGGCTGCGGCAGCATCCAGGGTTACCTCATCGCCCGGCCCATGCCGGTCGATGCGCTGATTCTCTGGCTGCGCGAGCGCGAGCAGGTGCCGGCCGCATGAACCGGGCAGTGCCTCAGGGCGGGCGGGCGCGGCTGATTTCCTCGCCCAGTTCAATCACCGCCATGGCGTAGTAGCTGCTCCAGTTGTAACGTGTGATCACGTAGAAATTCTCGGTACCCGCGACGTACTGCGGGGGAGCTTCCCCATTTTGCAGCTCCACCAGTGCCATCGGCCCGGAATGCTGCTGTCCCCGCGCATCCAGCAGCGCTCCCTTGGCCGCCATGCTCGCGGCACTGAAAGTGGGCAGGATGTCCGGCGCAAGAAGCGCGGGCATGTCGAGCCCCGTGCTGGCGAACTGCACCGGGTAGTGGGTCGGCATGCCGGTCTGCCAGCCGAAGGCCTTGAAGTAGTTGGCGACCGACCCGATCGCGTCGGCGTTGCTCCGGAAGAGATCGACCCGGCCATCGGCATCGAAGTCGATCGCATGACGCACCCAGCTCGAGGGCATGAACTGGGGCAGCCCCATGGCGCCCGCAAAGCTGCCGCGCAGGCTGGCGGGATCGGTGTCGGTGCGCCGCGCGAGCGACAGGAACTGCTCCAACTCGTTGCGAAAAAAGGCGCGGCGCTCGCCAGCGCGCGGGTGGGCATCCGGAAAGTCGAAGCTGAGCGTGGCCAGTGCGTCGATCACGCGGATGTTGCCCACGTTCTGCCCGAAGATGGTCTCGACGCCGATGATCCCGACGATGATCGCCGCCGGCACGCCGAATTCGCGCTCCGCGCGCTCCAGCAGCCCGGCATTGGCCTGCCAGAACCTGACGCCGGCAGCGATGCGTACCGGGTCGATGAAGCGGCTGCGGTAGACGCGCCAGTTCTTGGGTGTGCCGGCGGGTGCGGGCAGGACCCAGCGGGTGATCTGCGGGAGCATGCGGGCCTGCCCGATCACCGCGCGGACCCAGGCCGGATCGAGGTCGCGCCGGTGGGCAATGTCGTCGGCGGCACGCATGGCGTCGGCCCGCTGGGCATAGGCCGCGTGGGCCGGCCCTGGCGCAGGTTTGGCCGGGGCCGTCGCTGCACGCTTGGCGCGCGTCGGTGATGCCTGCGCAGTGGCGGGCAGGCTGCCCAGCAGCAACAGCGCAGCAAAGGCGGCAGCGCAGGCGCGCGTCGGCAGGAGAGTCATCGGTGGGGCCATGGCAGACGCTTGAATTCCTGTTGGAGATGCTGAAGTGTGACGCGGGAATCTGCGCTGTGCGGCGCATACCGCAGTGCTTCCAGCCGCAGCAGCCAATCGGTGATCGGCGCTGTCTGGGGGGCGTCGGGGCCCCAGTGGGCAGCGGCCAGGGTGGCCAGGCTGCGTGGGGGCAGTTGCCGCCCCGTCACGGACAGGCCCGCGGCATCCAGGCGGCGGGCTGCGCGCTCCAGCAGGTGAAGCCAGGGGTCGTGGCGCTGCCGTTCCCAGAGGGTCCATGCGCCGCCGACCAGGCTGGCAGCGACGATCAGCGCGATCAGCACATACCCGAGGTCGGCCCAGCCGGGGGATTCGAAACCGATGTCGCGCAGAAGGTTGAGCTGGATGGTCTGGCTGTAGTTCAGGACCCACTGGTTCCAGTTGTTGTTGAGCGCATCCCACATCGCGCGCACATTGAAAAGCGCTTGGGGACTCACGCTCTCCAGGGCCTCGGCGATGACACCCCGCGGGGCCTGCAGGCGCTGCAACGAGCCGATGCGGCCCGGCGCGACCGAGGCTGTGGGGTCGACCCGTACCCAGCCCTGCCCGGACAGCCAGACCTCGGCCCAGGCATGGGCGTCGCTCTGGCGCACGACCCAGAATCCGCCCACGCCGTTGAACTCGCCGCCCTGGTAGCCTGTGACGATGCGTGCCGGGATGTCCAGAGATCGCATCATGATGACGAATGCCGAGGCGATGTGCTCGCAGAAACCGGCCTTGCGGTCGAACCAGAATTCGTCGGCAGTGTCGGGGCCGAACTCGCCAGGCTCCAGGGTGTAGCTGTAGCCGCCGGTGCGCAGGCGTTCGAGCACGACGGCCAGCAGGCGTTCGGGCTCCTGTTCGGCGCGTGGCCCGCGGCGCAGCTCGCTGGCCCATTGCATGGTGCGCGGGTTGAAGCCCGGAGGCAACTCCAGGAAGTCCTGCAATGCCGCCGTACGGGTCAGCGGCCCGTGGCGGAACTCGGTGTAGCTGCGCACCTTGTAGCGGGTGAGGTCAGACACCGGCTGTGCGCTGGTCCACTGCAACTGGTCGGTCATGCGCATGTCGCGACCGGGTGCTGTCGGAGCGGTGGGGGTTGCGTCGAGGGTCAGGATCCAGTTCCGGTTGTTCGGCTCCATGGTCACCTCGTAGTCGACCGGTGTGCCGCTCACCCGCAGCCCGGCCTTGTCCTGCAGGCGTTCGGGGAAG
>JBIKTP010000688.1:0-2505 GCA_044348035.1 Burkholderiaceae bacterium | reverse complement strand
CGCCTGCTTGAGAAACACGGCGGCAAGTCCGGCAGCTTCACGGCCGCGCCCGGGCCTTGACCCAGGCCGCATGCGCGGCCGGATAGGCCGCCTCGAACCGCACCAGGTAATGCTGTGCCTCGTCCTCGCGACCCAGCAACAGTGCGCTGTCGATGATTTTTTCAACCACCCGGGGCTCGGGAGAGAAACGCAGCAGGCGATGGGCCATGGCGTTGTAGCGGGCCGCGTTCTCAAGGTCCAGGCGGGCCGTGGTCAGATCGGCGAACTCCACCTGACGCGCAAACAGCCAGGAGGCCTGCAGTTTTTCCAGCGTGTCGAACCGGTAGGACGCCGCGCGTTTCTGGGGCGCGAGGTAGATCTGGCTCACGCGGTGGTAGTCCCAGGCGGCGTAGGCGACCGCGGCCAGCACCAGGGCCGCAATGCCGCTGGCCACGGCGGGGGCCCGGGACACCGCCGGCACCTCGACACCGGCCGGTGCAGCCATCGCCGCAGCCCCCGCTGGCGCGCGCCACAACAGGCACACCGCCAGACCGCAGGCGATCTGGAACGGGCCATACCACAGCGGATATTCCAGCAGGCTGTGCGCCAGCACCAGCACCAGCACCGCCCAGGCGAGCTGGCGCGAGACCACGGTTTCGCGCCAGGGCCGGCTGCGCCAGACCCACAGCGCCAACAGGGCACACGCCAGCACCGCCACCGGCATGCCGAGCTCCACCGCCAAATGCAGGGGCAGGTTATGGGCGTTGTCCAGGATGTCGCAGAACCGAAGGCCCGGATACACCGCCATGAAATGGGCCTCATCCAGGGAGCCCCAGCCCCAGCCGGTCCACGGGTGCTCGGCGATGAGATGCAGCACATTGCGCCATAGCGTCAGGCGGCTGAGGCAGCCAGGCGCGCCGTCCTGCAGGCGGGCGACGATGCCGGTGGACCCCGGGTCCAGGCCGGCGAGCCGGGGCAGCGCGAAGGCCGCGATGGCATAAGCCAGCACGGCAGCAGACAACACACTGCGCACAGCGGGCCTGCGCCAGGGAGCCCATACAGCCGCCATGACCACCACCATGCCGAGCTGCAGCAGGCCGGTGCGCGAGGACGAGGCCGCGTTGGCAATGGTCATCAGCATCGCCAGCGCGCTCGCCACTGGTACATGCCAGCGTGGGGCCAGTGCCTGCGGGCGCGCCGACATGGCCAGCCAGGACAGCATCGATACCAGGCCGATATTGGTGAGGGTCGCGAACTGGTTGCGCTGGCGCAGGTTGCCGAAGGCCTCGCCCATGCCCGTGTTGTTGATCAGCGGCGCCCACGCGGCGGAGCTGCCGGCGTACTGCACCAGGCCGATCAGGCTGCTGAGCGAGGCAGCCAGGATCCAGGCACCCAGGCTCGCCCGGGCCAGCTGCAGCGGCAACCAGGCCCACAGCAGCAGGGCCAGGGCGGCACAGGCCATGGAAAACAGCCAGGGTAGCGTGGTCGGCGTCGGGCCAATCGCCACAGGCCAGAGCCAGGGTGCGGCCAGCACCAGCACCAGCGCACCCTGGGCGGGGTGCGTGCCTGGCGCCTGCGCCGGGAGCAGGCTCAAGGGCTGGCCTCCGCGGCTCGATGCAGTAACTGCCCGGCTCGGGCGCGGTTATCGCTGATCGATGCATCGATAGGGTCGATGGACGCGCTCTGCCCATTGCGCATCAGGGTCAGTGCGGCCTTGAACCGGTCCAGTGCCGCAGCGTAGTCCATCCGCGCCACCTGGTGGGCCTCCGCTTCGGCGCGTGTCGCCCGCAACGACAGGCCCTGTGGCGCGCAAGCACCCGCCAGCACCGAGACCAGTTCATCGCGGTTTGTCACTTCGCCGTTCAGGCCCAGGTGCAGGCCCAGGTACCCTCCGGGCAAGGCAAACGCGTTGATTGTCCGATCGCGGCCAAGGATGATCTCCCAAGCGAACTGCTCATCGGGTTCGGGCGAAACATCGCCCCGGCTGCGCGCTGCCGCGAGCAGTGACTGCCAGGTCGCGTCGACGTTTTCGACCAGCACCGGGTCGTCCAGATAGTCGGGGTCGCGGCAGATTTCCCGCGCGATGCGGTCGCGCAGGCGACGCTCGGCACTGGCACCCAACCCGCTGCCGTCGCCCAGTGTCGGCAACTGGCTGGTGCTGGTGGGTCCTGAGGCGGGAGCCCTCGCCGTTCCATTGGCCTGGGCCTGTGCGAGTGGAGCACTCGCCAGCAATACGGCAAGCAACACCGTGAACTGCAAGGCGCCCGTAAAGCGCCTGAGGCCGCGCGGGGACATGGGACAGGTCAAAATGAGTCCAATGGCATGAAAGCGAGCACCTCTGCGCTAACTGGATCCAGAAAAACAGTCCAGAAAGACTTTCGCCCAGTCATTGGCAGGTAAACCAGCGTGTCCGGCTGGTGCCCGGTAGACGCCACAAGCCGATCGATCTCAGACGCGTGCCCGACAAAACGCTGCTTCAGTTGGGCCACCGGCTTTGCCGCCTTCAGCACCTCCTGGCTGGCGGCG
>JBIKTP010000687.1:0-2508 GCA_044348035.1 Burkholderiaceae bacterium | reverse complement strand
AATGTCGGCAGCCCGGCGTCGATGAGTTCGCGCGCCGCGGCGATGGCGTAGTCGCACGGCTGCGGGTCACCCGGGCCGTTGGACAGGAAGATGCCGTCGGGTCGCAGTGGCAGCACCTCACGGGCAGGGGTCTGGGCAGGCACCACCGTCACCCGGCAGCCGCGCTGCGCCAGCATGCGAAGGATGTTGCGCTTGACACCGAAGTCATAGGCCACGACATGGAAACGCGGCTGCTGCTGAACGCCGAAGCCGGGTTTGCCCCCGGGCCCCTCCAGCGACCACTCGGTCTGCGTCCACGTATGCGAAGCCTTGACGCTGACGACACGGGCCAGGTCCAGACCGGCCATGGACGGCGCCTGCCGCGCAGCCGCAACGGCCCGCTCGATGGCGGCCTGGTCGACCGCCGAACCCGGCGCCAGGGCCAGTATGCAGCCGTTCTGGGCTCCCTGGCTGCGCAGGTGGCGCGTGAGCCCGCGGGTATCGAGGTTGGCGATCGCCACCGTGCCCTGCGCCAGCAGGTACTGGGAGAGCGTGGCCTCGCTGCGGAAACTGGATGCCACCAGGGGCAGGTCCTTGATGATCAGCCCGGCGGCCTGCACGCGGTCGGATTCCGCGTCCTGGCCGTTGGTGCCGTAGTTGCCGATGTGCGGGTAGGTCAGGGTGACGATCTGCTGGCAATAACTCGGGTCGGTCAGGATTTCCTGGTAGCCCGTCATCGCGGTGTTGAAGACAACTTCACCAACGCAGGAGCCGGGGGCGCCGATGGAATCTCCGATGTGGACCGTGCCGTCTGCGAGCGCCAGGATGGCGGGGGGATGACTTCCCTTGAGAGACAAGAGCACTGGGTTCTCCGGGTGTGTTACGGGGTACGCCCAAGCGCCTGCAAGACCAGACCCCTGGTTGCGGCTCGTCAAAGGGAAATCGGCTTGAAATCGCCCGGGGCGGCTGCTTTCTGGAAAGCCCTGCATTATAGCCAGCGCTCCTGCCCGCCATTGGGCAGGCACCGCCTCATCGGCCCGCGCCCGGCGCGCTCCTGTAGAGGCAAATCGCTGCCGCAGCCGCCACGTTCAGTGACTCTTCGCCCCCGGGCTGGGGGATGCGCACCCGCACCCGTGCATGCTCGAGCAGGGCTGCCGCCACGCCCTGCCCTTCATGGCCAAACACCCACGCGCAGGGGTGAGGCAACTGAGCGCCTGGCAGGTCCGCCCCCTGGTGCGAACTCGTCACGAGCAAAGGCAGCGCCAGCGCCAGAACCTGATCGGTCGACAAACCCTCGGCCAGCAACAGTCCGAAATGTGCTCCCATGCCAGCGCGCAGCACCTTGGGCGTCCACAGACCGGCCGTGCCCTGGATCGCCAGCACCTGGCGAAACCCGAACGCTGCGGCGCTGCGCAGGATGGAGCCGACGTTGCCCGCGTCCTGCACGCGGTCGAGCACGACCGTGGGCACGTCGTGCGCCATGGCATGGGCCGGCGGAAGGTCGAGCACGAAGCCCACCTTCGCAGGGGACTCCAGTGCACTGATGTCCGCAAACAGCCTGTCGGCCAGCACCACCGTGCGGGCCGCCCGGGTGATCCAGCCCGGCGGTACCTGGCCCCACCACGATTCGGCCACCACCAGGACTGCGGGGTGCAGTTGACGCTCGATGGCGGCACGGCAAAGGTGATCGCCCTCGACCCAGAACTGACCCAGCCTGCGATAGGCTGTGCCCTGCTCACCCAGGCGGCGCAACTGCCGCACCAGCGGGTTGTCCCGCGACGCCACGGGCACAGGTCGCAACGGCTTAGCGTGGGTCACGGCAGACCTCCGCCACCGGGGCAAAACTGCGCCGGTGCAAGGGGCTCGCACCATGGGCACGCAAGGCGGCCAGATGCTGGGCCGTCCCATAGCCCTTGTGGGCATCGAACCCATAGGCCGGGAAGGCTTCGTGCATCTGCTGGCACAGCCGGTCCCGGTGCACCTTGGCCAGGATGGAGGCCGCAGAGATGGAGTGCACCAGCGCGTCACCGCGCACGATGGCCTCGCCCACGACATCCAGCACCGGCAAGCGGTTGCCATCCACCAGCACCTTGGCAGGCTTGAGCCGCAGGCCGTTCACCGCGCGCTGCATGGCCAGCATGGTGGCCTGCAGGATATTGAGCCGGTCGATCTCCTCGACGCTGGCCAGAGCCACCGAACAACACAGGGCCCGGGCACGGATCTGGTCGAACAAGCTCTCGCGCCGACGGGCGGTGAGCTTCTTGGAGTCTGCGAGCCCGGCAATCGGGTGTCGCTCGTCCAGGATCACTGCCGCAGCCACCACCGGGCCGGCCAGCGGGCCGCGGCCGGCCTCATCCACGCCCGCCACCAGGCCCGTGCGGTCCCAGGCGAAATGGGCCTGCTCAGGCCTGCTGGAGGATTTTCGCGATCGCATCGGTGGCAATTCGGGAGGTGTCCCGCAGCAGATCCTGGTGAAGTTGCATGAAACGCTGCCCGACGGCATCCGTGCGGACTGGATCGTCCAGCCAG
>JBIKTP010000686.1:0-2510 GCA_044348035.1 Burkholderiaceae bacterium | reverse complement strand
GCAAGGATGTGCAGGCCGGCTCGCGCCTGCTGCTTCTGGTGCAGAACCGCCAGGGTTACCTGAACCTGTCCGAACTGCTGGCGCGTGCGTACACGCGCAATGTGGGTCGCGGGCACCCGGTCGTCAGGTGGGCCTGGCTGGAGGAACTCTCGGGGGGCCTGATCGCCCTGTCCGGAGCCCAGTCCGGTGCATTGGGGCAGGCGCTGGTGCAGGGGGATGCCGGGCGGGCCCATGAAGTGGCCCTGCAGCTGGCCGGCTGCTTCCCGCACCGCCTCTACATCGAGCTGCAGCGCGCCGGGCGCCCCGACGATGAGCGCCACGTGGAGGCCGCAGTGCAACTGGCCGCACGCATGGGCCTGCCGGTGGTGGCCACGCATCCGGTGCAGTTCACGGCCGCTGACGACTACGAGGCGCATGAAGCGCGGGTGTGCATTGCCGACGGCGAGGTGCTGGGCAATGCCCGGCGCGTGCGCCGTTTCACCCGGGAGCAGTATTTCAAGAGCAGCGCGCAGATGCAGGCCCTGTTTGCCGACATTCCGTCCGCGCTGGCGAATGCGGTCGAGATCGCCAAGCGCTGCAACCTGACGCTGGTGCTGGGCAAGCCGCAGCTGCCCGACTTTCCCACGCCCCTGGTCAACGGCCAGCAGATGACGCCGGAAGAATATTTCCGCCATGCCTCATATGAGGGTCTGCAGGAGCGGCTGGAGCACCTGTACCCCGATCCTGCGCGGCGCGAACAGGAACGGCCCCGGTATGAGGAACGCCTGGAGTTCGAGATCGGCACCATCCTCAAGATGGGTTTCCCCGGCTACTTCCTGATCGTCGGCGACTTCATCAACTGGGCCAAGCGCAACGCTTGCCCGGTCGGCCCGGGCCGGGGTTCCGGTGCGGGCTCGCTGGTGGCCTATTCGCTCAAGATCACCGACCTGGATCCGCTGCAGTACAACCTGCTGTTCGAACGTTTCCTGAATCCGGAGCGGGTGTCCATGCCCGACTTCGACATCGACTTCTGCCAGGCCAACCGCGACCGGGTCATCGACTATGTCAAGTCGAAGTACGGCAAGGAGGCCGTGAGCCAGATCGCCACCTTCGGAACCATGGCCGCGCGCGCGGCCATCCGCGACGTGGGCCGTGTGCTCGACATGAGCTACACCTTCTGCGACGGCATCAGCAAGCTGATCCCGAACAAGCCGGGCACCCACATCACGATCGACGGCGCCATCAAGGCCGAGCCTGTGCTGGCCGAGCGCCTGGCCAAGGAAGACGACGTCAAGACCCTGCTGGCCCTGGCCCAGAAGCTCGAAGGCATGACCCGCAATGTGGGCATGCATGCCGGCGGCGTGCTGATCGCCCCGGGCAAGCTGACCGATTTCTGCCCGCTCTACCAGCAGCCGGGCAGCGAGTCGGCGGTGAGCCAGTATGACAAGGACGACGTGGAGGCGATCGGCCTGGTCAAGTTCGACTTCCTGGGCCTGGCCACCCTCACCATCCTGGAGATCGCCAAGGAGATGGTCATGGCCCGCCACAAGGGCCAGGAGAACTTCGCCTTCGAGAACCTGCCGCTGGACGACCCCCGGGTCTACAAGCTGTTCGCCGACGGCCTGACCGAGGCGGTGTTCCAGTTCGAATCGCGCGGCATGCAGGGCATGTTGCGCGACGCCAAGCCGACCCGCCTGGAAGACCTGATCGCGCTCAATGCGCTGTACCGGCCCGGCCCGATGGACCTGATCCCGACCTTCGTGGCGCGCAAGAATGGCCGCGAGGAGGTGGAGTACCCGCACCCCATGGTGGCCGAGATGCTGTCCGAGACCTACGGCATCATGGTCTACCAGGAGCAGGTGATGCAGACGGCGCAGATCCTGGGCGGTTATTCGCTGGGCGGCGCCGACATGCTGCGCCGGGCCATGGGCAAGAAGAAGCCCGAAGAGATGGCCGAGCACCGCCAGATCTTCCGCGACGGCGCGGCGAAGAACAACATCGACGAGGCCAAGGCCGACGAGGTGTTCGACCTGATGGAGAAGTTCGCCGGCTACGGCTTCAACAAGTCGCATGCTGCTGCCTACTCGCTCCTGGCCTACCACACGGCCTGGCTCAAGGTGCACTACACCGCCGAGTTCTTCTGCGCCAACATGACGGTGGAGATGGACGACACCGACAAGCTGCGGGTGCTCTTCGAGGATGCCGGCAAGCTCGGCGTGGCCTTCGAGCCGCCGGACATCAACCGGGGTGTCTACCGTTTCGAGCCGGTGTCCGACAAGCTCATCCGCTACGGTCTGGGCGCCATCAAGGGCACCGGCCAGCAGGCCATCGAGGCCATCGTGGCCGCCCGCAATGCCGACGGCCCGTTCACCAGCCTGTTCGACTTCTGCGTGCGGGTGGACCGCACCCGCCTGAACAAGCGCTGCCTGGACGCCCTGATCAAGGGTGGCGCCTTCGACAACCTGCTCCGCAACCGCGCCGCGCTGGTGGCCTCGATCGACCGCGCCTTCGAGTTCGCGAATGCGACCCAG
>JBIKTP010000685.1:0-2516 GCA_044348035.1 Burkholderiaceae bacterium | reverse complement strand
GCCTCGCTAAGCAGCAACACTTGATTGATCCATCACCTTCGTCCCACGGCCGCCGCCAGTTCATTCGCCTGGCGGGGGGAGGCGCCGTCCTGGCCGCAACTGGCGGACTTGCGGGTTGCGATGGCGCGTTGCCCGACGCCGCCGTGCAGCCCTGGCGCGAGGCAGGCGCCGCGCAGTCTGACGTGCGACGCTATATGCTTGCCCACGCCCTGCTGGCGCCAAACCCTCACAACCGCCAGCCCTGGATCGCCGACCTGCGCGAGGCCGGCAAGATCCACCTCCTGTGCGACGGCGAGCGCCTGCTGCCCGAGACCGACCCCTTCGGCCGGCAGATCCTGATCGGCTGCGGAGCCTTCATCGAGTTGGCGGTGATCGCTGCGGCGCAGCGGGGCCTGGGGGTGCAGGTGGACTTGTTTCCTGAAGGCCCCCCCGCCGGCAACACCCTGCCGGGCGGGGCGCGGGTGGCCATGTTGACGCTGGGCGCGGGCGGCAGCGCAAAGCCCGACCCGCTGTTCGCGCAGATCGTCCGTCGGCACACGCGAAAGACCGCCTACGACACGTCCCGGCAGGTCCCAGAGACCCTGGTCAGCGCATGGCAGGCCACGGCCCAGTCCCTGGGCCTGAAGGCCGGGCTCGCGACGGGCGAGGCCGCCATGGCACCGATCCGCAAGATTGCCCGCGAGGCCTACGAAATCGAGGCGACGACAGCGCGCACCTGGCTGGAATCGGCGCGGCTGATGCGCATCGGGCCCGATTCCATCGCGCAGCACCGTGACGGGATCAGCATGAACTCGCCCATGGTGCGGATGGTCCACGCGGTGGGCCTGTTCGACCCGATGAAGGTTCCGACGCAGGGTAGCAGCGACCTCAAGCGCGTGCTGGACCACTGGATTCCGTACGAGACAGGCAGTGGCTACCTGTGGCTCGTGAGTGCCGACAACCACCGCCCCACGCAGGTGAACGCAGGCCGGGTCTACGTGCGCCAGCACCTGCAAGCTGCGGCGGCCGGCGTGGACATGCACCCGCTGTCGCAGGCCCTGCAGGAATTCCCGGAAATGCGCGGGCCCTTTGCTGCGGTGCACAAGCTGCTGGGCGTGCAGCCAGGCCGCGGCGCGGTGCAGATGCTGGCGCGAGTGGGTTTCTCGACCCAGCCCGCCGGCCCCTCGCCCCGGCGCAACCTCGGATCCGTGATACGTGCCTGAGGTGCTGGCCAATGCCCCATGCGCCCCACGGAATAACCCCGGCCGTGGCACCGTTCGGAGACACTGAGCGCATGCCCATGAACTCCAGGCCCCACCCTGGCACGTCCCGGTCCGATGCGCCGGGAACGCCGCGCATGCTCGCCCCCCCGGCGGGCCCCAGCGTGGACGATTGGAACCTGCTGCGCACCTTCATCGCGGTCTACGAGGCGGGCACGCTCACAGAGGCGGCGCAGCGCCTGGGCAGCACCCAGCCCAACCTCGGGCGTCACATCCGCGCGCTGGAGGCCCTGCTCGGTGAAGCCCTGTTCGTGCGCCTGCCTGGCCGGCTCAAGCCCACCGAGCGCGCGCACGGGTTGCACGCCACCCTGCTGCCCATGAAAGCCGCCGTGCAGGAGGCCGGTCGGCTGTTCGCCGAATCCGGCGCCAGGGTGGCTGGCACCGTGCGCCTGACGGTGTCCGAGGTGTACGCCAGCCACGTGGTGGCGCCGCTGGCCGCACAGTGGCTGGCCGAGCAGCCCAGCCTGGAGATCGAGCTGTCGGTCTCCAACCGGGCGGAGAACCTGCTGCGCCGCGACGCAGACATCGCGGTGCGCTTCTTCCGTCCCGAGCAGGACGACGTGATCGCGCTGCACGTGGGCAACACCGAGCTGGGCCTGTACGCGCACGAGTCCTTCATTGCGCGTCACGGAGAGCCCACCGGCTACACCTTGGCGGAGGAGGCTTTCGTGGCTGGCTTTGACCGCGAGACCTCGCCACTGGCGCCCATGATGAAGGGCGCGCCCCCGCCGCAGCCGGTGCGTTTCCGGCTTCGCACGGATGCCGCCCTGGCCCGCCAGGCGGCCGTCGAGACCGGTTTCGGCGTCGGGGCCTACCTGGTGGACGTGGCTGCAGAGCACCCCGGGCTGCGCCGCATCCTGGCCGAGCGCTTCGGCCAGCCACTGGAGGTGTGGCTGTGCGCCCACGCCGAACTTCGCCGCTCGGCTTCCATGCGATTCGTCTGGAGCCGGCTGGAGCAGGCGCTGCGGCAGCGACTGGCACCTGTCGCCACTTCTGCGGCGGCCCCACCGACAGGCGGCGGCTGACTCGCGAAGGTGGATCTCAGGGGCGGCCTGCTCCGCTACTGCATCGACAAAGCTGCCAAGGCGCAGGCCGAGACGGCTGACGGTGGCCCGCGTGCCGCAGTGGGATGTGGTACCCGGATGATGTCTGCCCCGATGTGCGCCAGGACCTGCCTGATCTGCACCCGCTCTTTGGTGAGCCTGGGTGCCTCCTGCCGAAGGGCGATGACGAAAGGCATGAAGAGGTGTGACCGAG
>JBIKTP010000075.1:0-8071 GCA_044348035.1 Burkholderiaceae bacterium | reverse complement strand
ACCCGCCGCACTGCGCGTTCGGTCGGGCAACCGCGCGAGGTGCTCTTGAGGATGTGGTCGAACACCGTGCCGCGCATGCGGGTCTTCTCGGCGGCGTCCAGCACCAGCGTGTTGTAGTCGTCGGGGAGCAGCAGGGCCACGCGGCGTGCCTGCTGGTCGATCTCCTGGATCTGCATCACCAGGCCAGGGATGTCGTCATCGCCCATGGCCGCAGTCATGGCCGAGGGCACGCGCACGAACACCAGCACGCCATAGATGCCGCTGAGCACCACCACCAGCATCAGCAGGTAGGTCAGGGTGTGCAGGTTCAGGCCGAGTTCCAGCCCGGAATGCAGCGTGGCCACCACGATGGCCGCCAGCCCCAGGTAGACATGCGCCGACACCCAGCCCTGCAGGGTGGTGAACGAGGCCCGGTAGCGCCGCTTGCGGATGCCCAGCCACAGCAGCCACAGGACCAGCAGGCCGGCCACGCTGCCAAGCACGTAGCCCATCCAGGTGCCGCCATAACCGACCCCGCCCGGGGTGTCGAAGACGTAGTTGCGGTGCCAGCCGTAGGCACCCGCAGCCAGCAGGGTCAGCCAGACCGCCAGCTTGAGGTAGCGATACCGCTTGTATTCCAGAAAACTCTGGTGCTGCATTCCGCCAATGCCTTGTGATCGGGGTATTCGAGGCCCCTGGTGCTCTGTAATCCCTGCGTGTTGTGCGGATTGTAGGTCGGCGACCCGACACACAACGCGGTCTGTTGCGTGGGATCGACGCCCACGCCAGGGCGCGTGCTCAGGGCCGCACGGCCGGTGCCTCGACCACCATGCCCCGGGCCCGGTGCGCCAGGTAAAGCTCGAGCGCCACCATCTCCGGCGCGCCATAGGCGAAGGGTTCGGCGCGCACCCCGGTCATGCAGTTGCGCAAGCGCCGCTGCAGCGAACCCATGCCCTGCCACTCCAGGCGGTAGATCGGGTAACCGGTGGCATGGCCCTGCGGAATCACGCTGCCGCCCAGCCGCTGGCCGGCCCGCTCGTCATGGCATTGCGCGCAAGAGAGGTCGAGCTGGCCCATGCGCTGCGCGAACAGTGCGGCCCCCTGCTGCAAAAAGCGGTCCAGGCGCCGGTCCTGTGCGGGGGCCAGCGGCAGGCCGCGCGACTGCAGGGTCACATAGGACTCCAGGCCGAGCAGCTCGCGGCTTTCCGCCGCCAGCACCGGCGCCTGCTGGCGCTGGCTCACGCACTGGTTGATGCGCTGGCCCAGGGTCAGCGGGCCCCCGCTGGCCGCATCGAAGGCCGGGTAGCGCGCGGCCACGCCGCGCATGCTGGTGGACGCGTCGCCATGGCAGTCGGCACAGGCCAGCGCGCTGCGGCCGCTCTTGCTTTGCCACAGGTCGGCGCCATCCTGCACCCACAGCATGGCAGGGTTCTGCATGTCGTCGCGCTGCATGGCCTGGGTGGACGGGCCCATGAAGTCGAAGCCGCTGCGGCGCGGGTCCTGCGCCATACCGCCTGTATCGACGACCGCACAGGCCACCAGCCCCAATGCACACAGGCCCGCAAGGGCGCCGCGCCAGCCGCCCTGCAACTCAGGCCACCCGCAACGGCAGGGTTTCGGTCTGCGCGAAGCCGTTGTCGCCTTCCCAGGTCAGGACCAGCGTGCCCGGGCCGGTCACCAGCAGCGGGAAGGTCAGGTACGGGTTGGCCGCCATCGCCGGGAACAGCTCGGCCTGGAACACCAGCTCGCGCGAGGCGCCGTCGCCATACGTGCAGCTGAAGCGGCGGATCAGGTTGCGTGGAAGGACCTTGCCGTCGGCACCCGGCCGGTAACCGGTCTCCATGGGGTGGGCGATCATGGTGCGGACTTCGATGACGTCGCCCTTGCGGCTGAGCGGCGGTATCTGGATCAGGGTGCGTGCCGCCATTCAGGTCTCTCCCTCGATGCAGGCCGCCAGCGTGACGATCACGTCGACCGTCCTGCTCCAGCAGCTGCCATCGCGCATGCGCGCCACGGCCACCAGTTTCTGGGTGGTGGCCAGCCGGATGCGGCTGGACACGCGTGCGCGCCCGCTGCGCGGCCCCAGCCGGGCGGTGAACACATCGCGCTGCGGATTGCGCTCGTTGAACAGGGCCAGCGCGACCACATGGTCGGCCGCGGTCATCGGGCTGTCGACGCTCACGGTGACGGGCACGGCATTGCCGTTGTCGACCAGCTGGGCCACGTCCAGCGTGACACGCCCCTCGCGCACCGGTACACCCGCCGTGAAGGCGGCGATGGCGGCTTCCAGTTCAGGCGGCAGCGCGGCGGCCTGCACGGAACGGGTCTGCACCAGCAGCGCGCCGGCACCGACGCCGGCGGCCAGCAGCGTGCGGCGCGACAGGCCCGGCGCCGGGCCAGCGGCAGGTGACGCGCCCGAAGGCATGGCGGATGTCATGGTCGCAAGCTCTCCAGATAGGCCACCACGTCCTCGACCTGCTGCGCGCCGAGCAGCGGCACGCCGGCCAATGCGGGCGCCACGCGGCTCAGCCCGTCGATGCGGTGGTAGGCCGGCATGATGGTGTCCGGGTTCAAGCGCCGCGCATCCACGATGCGCAGCCGCAGCTGGGCGGCCGTCCAGCGCTGGCCGGCACCCGACAGGTCGGGCGCCAGGTTGCCCTGGAAACGCTCCTCGGGAAACGGCCCGGTGTGGCACAGCAGGCACAGGCCCTGCTGGCGGTTGGCCACGATCGCGCGGCCGCGCACCGGGTCGCCCGGCTGGGCCGTGAGCGGCTGCGCAATGGCGTCCCCCACCACGCGGTAGGTGGCCACGCCGGCGGGTGCCATGCCCGCCTGCGCCCGCGCCAGGCCCAGGCCCGCCCCCAGGGCCAGCAGCAGAAACCAGCGCGACGCCACCGGCATGAATCTCAGGCTGCCGCCAGGTTGTGGTGCTTGAGAGGCAGGTCGCGGATGCGCTTGCCGGTGGCCGCGAAGATCGCGTTGAGGACGGCCGGCGCAGCCACGGCGATGGTCGGCTCGCCCACGCCGCCCCAGAAGCCGCCGGACGCCACGATCACGGTCTCGACCTTCGGCATCTCGTCGATCTTCATGACCGGATAGGTGTGGAAGTTATCCTGCACCATGCGGCCATCCTGGACGGTGCACTCGCCGTACAGCGCGGCCGACAGGCCGTAGACAAAGGAGCCCTCCACCTGGGCTTCGATCTGCTGCGGGTTGACGGCGTAGCCACAGTCGGTGGCCGCCACGATGCGGTGGATCTTCAGATGGCCGTCCTTGTTGACGGACACCTCGGCACAGGCCGCCACATAACTGCCGAAACCCATGGTCTGCGCCAGGCCGCGGAACACGCCGGCGGGGGCCGGCTTGTCCCAACCGACGCGCTGCGCGACGGCCTCGAGCACCGCCAGGTGCTTGGGGTGGTTGGCCATCAGCTTGCGCCGCAGCGCCAGCGGGTCCTGCCGGGTGGCATGGGCCAGCTCATCGATGAAGCTCTCGAGGTAGATGGCGTTCTGGTTCAGGTTCACGCCGCGCCAGAAGCCGGCCGGCACATGCGGGTTGCGCATGGCGTGGTCGATCAGCAGGTTCGGGAAGCTGTAGCCGATGGAGGCTTCCGGGCCGCTGGCGTTGAGCCCCTGGAACACCACAGGGTCGCGGCCGTCACGGATCGCCTGCGGCGCGACGCTGGCCAGGATCGACTGGCCGGAGATGCGCATGTGCACCCCGGTGATGTTGCCCTGCGCATCCAGCCCGGCCGTCATCTTGCACTGGGTCACCGGGTGGAACATGCCGTGCAGCATGTCCTCTTCGCGCGACCAGATCAGCTTGACGGGGATGCCCGGCAACTCCCTGGCGATCAGCACCGCCTGGCGCACATAGTCCGACTGGCCCCGGCGGCCGAAACCGCCGCCGAGCAGCTGCTTGTACACATCGCATTTCGCGGCAGGCAGGCCGGAGGCCTCGGCCGTTGCGGCCAGCGCGGCTTCGCCGTTCTGGGTGGGGCACCAGACCTCGCAGCGCTCGGGCGTGTAGCGCGCGGTGGCGTTCATCGGCTCCATGGTGGCGTGGTTCTGGTGCGGGTAGGAGTAGACCGCCTCGATCTTGCGGGCTGCAGCCGCAATGGCCGCCCGCGCATCGCCGTTCTGGTTGCCCACGATGGCCTGGGGGGCGTCGAGCCCCTCCTTGAGCACCTGGGCGAAGGCTTCGCTGGAGGCCTTGGCGTGCGGGCCTTCGTCCCACACGATGGGCAGGGCATCCAGGGCGGACTTGGCACGCCACCAGGTGTCGGCCACCACCGCCACGGCGGTCTCGCCCACGCGCACCACCTTGCGCACGCCCGGAAGCTTCTCGATCGCCGCCGCGTCGATGCTGCGGATCTTGCCGCCGAACACCGGGCAGTCCTTGATGGCGGCATTGAGCATGCCGGGCAGGACGAGGTCCATGCCGTAGATCTGCTTGCCGGTGGTCTTGTCCACCGTGTCGAGCCGGGCCATGCGCTTGCCGACCAGGCGCCAGTCCTTGGGGTCCTTCAGGGCCACGGTGGCGGGTGCGGGCAGCTTCGCAGCGGCCGCGGCGACCTTGCCGTAGGTGGTGGTGCGGCCGGTGGGACCATGGGTGATGACGCTGCTGGCTGCGCGGCAATCGGCCGCCGGCACGCCCCAGGCTTCGGCGGCAGCCTGCACCAGCAGCATGCGGGCCGTGGCACCGCCGCGGCGCACGTAGTCGTTCGACTGGCGGATGCCCTGGCTGCCGCCGGTGCCGAAGTTGCCCCAGATGCGGTTGCGGGCCAGGTTCTGGCCGGGGGTGGGGTACTCGGTGGTGACCCGCGCCCAGTCGGCATCGAGTTCTTCGACCACCATCTGCGCCAGCCCGGTCAGCGTGCCCTGACCCATCTCGGAGCGGGCGATGCGGATCACCACCCGGTCATCGGGGTGCACGACCACCCAGGCCTGGACCTCGACACCCGCGCCCTGCTGCGCCACGGCCTCGCCCATCATCGGCACATTGAAGGCGACCATCAGGCCGCCGCCCGCCGCCACCGAGGCACGCAGGAAATTGCGGCGGGACACTTCCGTGGCCGGAGCCTCGGCCAGGGCGGCAACGATGCCGCGGGGAAGATGCGCAATGTTCATGCAACGCTCCCGTCGGCATGCTGGATCGCCAGCGCGGCGCTCTTGGTGTCGCCCCCGTTGGCCACCACCTTGATGGCGGCGCGGATGCGGTTGTAGGTGCCGCAGCGGCAGATGTTGGTCATGGCCTCGTCGATGTCGGCGTCGGTCGGTTTCGGCTTGTCCTTGAGCAGCGCTACGGCCGCCATGATCATGCCGCTCTGGCAGAAGCCGCACTGGGGCACGTCGAGCGCCGCCCAGGCCTTCTGCACCGGATGGCTGCCGTCGCGGGAGAGGCCCTCGATGGTGATGATCTTCTGGCTGGCATCGACCGAGGCCAGCGGGCGCACGCAGCTGCGGGTCGGCACGCCGTCGATATGCACCGTGCAGGCACCGCACTGGGCGACCCCGCATCCGTACTTGCTGCCGGTGAGGCCGAGCTGTTCGCGCAGCACCCACAAAAGCGGTGTGTCATCTTCCGCCTGGAAGTCGCGCACCGCGCCATTGACGTTCAGTCGTGCCATGTCTAGGCTCCTCGTTATGGTGGTGCCGGTTCGCCAGGGAGCCGGCCGGAGCATCTTACGTGCGCCGCCGGATTTCTGCTTGCGGTGGCCCAAAAGGCGCCCGCCCGCCCGCAGCGCCGGGCCGGGCTGCTCACTGCGGCAAGCGGGCGACCGCGCGCAGGGCTTCCGGGGTGGTGGTGGGCAGGCCGAAGAATTCCAGGTAGGCCGGGATCATCTCGAACAGCATGTCGGTGCCGACCTGCACGGCGCAGCCCCGCGCGCGCGCCGCCTGCAGGAACGCCGTCTGCTCTTCGCGCAGCACCACCTCGCCGACGAAGGTATGGGGCGACAGCCGGGACACATCCAGGGGCAGCGGGTCGCCGTCGTGCATGCCCAGGGGCGTCGCGTTGACCACCAGATCGAAGCCGACAGGGTCGTTGCTGCCCGTCTGCACCTCGACCCGCGGGTAATGGGCCTGGATGCGCCGGCCCAGCGCCACGGCGGCATCGGCATGGACGTCGTACAGCGCAATCGCAGCCAGCCCTGCGCCGGCCAGGGACGCGGCAATGGCCGAGCCCACGCCGCCGGCCCCGACCACCAGCGCCCGCCGGCCCTGCAGCACCACACCCTTGCGCGCCACCCCGCGCACGAAGCCGGCGCCGTCGAACTGGTCGCCGACCAGCCGGCCGTCCGCCAGGCGCTTGACCGCATTGCAGGCGCCCGCGATACGCACCGTGGGGGTGACCTCGTCGAGCAGGCCCACCGTCACGACCTTGTGCGGCATGGTGATGAGCGCACCCCGGATGTTGGTCAGCGTGAAGACGCTGCGCAGGAAGGCCGGGTAGTCGTCGGCCTTGCAGCCCATGGGCACCACCACGGCATCGATCCCCGCCTGCTCGAAGTAGGGGTTGTAGATCATCGGCGACTTGAAGGTGTGCGTCGGGTAGCCGATGTGGGCGATGATGTCGGTGCGTCCGTTGATCATGGGCAGGGGGTGGCGGGTGGTTTCGGAGGGTGCCCGAAGGATGTCGGCCCGGGCCGGTTCATGCGTTCTGCGGAGGCTCCTGGTTCTTCAGGTCGGCAAACTTGGCCGCCATCGTCGGGTTGCCGCGGGTGAGCTTCTTGATCGTGACGTCCTGCGCCTTGTCGTTGGCCAGGCGCAGGTTGCGGTCGGTGCCCAGCAGGGCGTCCTTGGTCTTCTGCAGGTGGTCGATCGACTTGTCGATCTCGGCAATCGCCTTCTGGAAGTGGCCGGACGCCAGGTCGTAGTTCCGCGCGAAGGCCGACTTGAAGGTCTCCAGCTCGGTCTCGAACTTCGTGATGTCGATGTTCTGCGCCCGGACCAGCGCCAGCTCGGACTTGTACTTGAGCGAATTCATCGCCGCATTGCGCAAGAGCGTGATGATCGGAATGAAGAACTGCGGCCGCACGACGTACATCTTCGGGTAGCGGTGGAACATGTCGACGATGCCGGTGTTGTAGAGCTCGCTCTCCGGCTCCAGCAGGGACACCAGCACCGCATATTCGCAGCCTTTCTCGGTGCGGTCCCTGTCCAGCTCCTTGAGGAAGTCCTCGTTGCGATTTTTCGTGGCTGTGCGGTCGCTCTCGTTCTTCATCTCGAACATGATCGAGACGATCTCGGTGTCGCCCGCATCCGTGTCGCGGAAGATGTAGTCGCCCTTGCTGCCGCTGCGGGCGTCGTTGTCCTTCTCGAAGTAGGCGCGGGGGAAGGCAGTGGCCCGGATGCGGTTGAACTCGGTCTCGCAGTGCTGCTCCAGGGTCTCGCCCACCATCTTGGTCGACAGGCGGGCCTTCATGTCGCGCAGGCGCTCGATCGCGTCGTCGCGGTCCTTGATCTGGGTTTCGTACTTGTCCCGCAGCGCCTGTTCGGCCAGCTGCTTCTCCAGCGCCGCGCGGGCCAGGCCGCCCTTGAGTTCGTCGCGCTCGCGCTCCACCGTGCTGACCGCCTCGGTGACCGCGAGCTTCTGCGCCAGTGCCAGGGCGTCGAGCCGGGACTTCAGGGCCTGGATCTCGGCGTCCTTTGCAGCGGCGGTCTGCTGCAGTTCTCCGAGGCGCCGGGCATCAGCCAGCCGGGCCTCGGACTCCTTTTCCTGCCGCGCCCGATCCAGCTGGCCGGCCAGCGCGTCGCGCTCCTTCTGCAGGGCGCCCAGTGCCTCGCTGACGGCGAGCTTGCGGGCCACCTCGCCGGCATCAAGCCGGGCCTGGAGGCCCTGGATCTCGCTGTCCTTGCCGGCGACGGCCTTCTGCAAGTCGCCGGCCAACTGGGCCCTCGCCAGTTCCACGGCATTGCGCTTGTCCTGCTCGGCCAGTTCCAGCCGCTCATGCAACTGCTGCTCGAACGCGCCGTCGCGCACCTGCTTCAGGATGTCGGCGTAACCGGCCTCATCGATCTTGAAGGCTTTGCCACATTGGGGGCAGATGATGTCGTGCATGCGGGGACTTCTTGGTAATTGGGGTCAGCCC
>JBIKTP010000684.1:0-2529 GCA_044348035.1 Burkholderiaceae bacterium | reverse complement strand
GGCTGTTGTAGACCAGGCCGATGGCCGCGATGGAGTAGACCGGGCCTTCGCCCTTGGCGATGTTGGCCTTGGCCACCGGGTACACGTTGGCCAGGTTGGGCACCTTGGAGGCGTCGATCGGGGACAACAGGCCCTCGGAGGCCGCCACGATCTCCTGGCCGCCGGAGAAGTGGATCACGTCGTACTGCGGCGCAGCCTTCTGGGCGCGCACCTGGGCGAAGGCGTCGGCGGAATAGGCCGTCACGACCTTGGTGGTGGCGCCGGTTTCCTTCTCGAACGGGGTGATGATGCACTTGCGGTGCGCGGTTTCGTACGCGCCACCGAAGGAGTTGATCGTCAGGGTCTTGTCCTGCGCGGAGGCGGCGCCGGCCAGCAGGGACAGCGTGGCGGCGGCAAGCAGCGTCAAATCAAAGCGGGTTTTCATGGAAAAGCTCCTTCAGTTGCGATAAGAAAAAAATCAGGGCAGGCGGCCGATTTCGACCGTCTTGACGCCTTCGCGGCGGATCAGCCGGCACTGCTTGGCGATCTCGTCCAGGCCTTCGGTCATCTTGCCCCAGTAGGTGCAGGGGATCCAGCCGGTGGGGCCGAAGGTGCGGCCGCCGGCGTCGTAGAACATGCCGATCTCCCAGAACTCGGTCGGGTCGTTCTTGAAGAAGTTCTTGGGTTGGTAGAACCACAGGAACTCGCCCGGATCGGGCTGCACGGTCTGGTTTTCGGGCGGCAGCTTGCGCGGGTCGAAGGTCTGCGCGTATTCGGGCAGGCCCATCATGATCTCGGGGCCGGAGAACATCGCGTGCGAGGCATCCCAGCGGATCGGCTTCTTGAGGGCGCCCCACAGGGCCTTGCAGGTCTGGGGCGCGGTGTCCCAGTACAGGGTGATGGTGCCTTGTACATTGGCATCCACGAACTTCAGGTACATCTGCTTGCTCTTGGTCATCGTTGCGCTCCAGGGGTGGGAAGTCGGGGGAAATGGGGCAGTTTACGGGGCGATACCCGGGCGTTCCATCTTGAATGGAAATCCCGGCGATAAAGTTTTTTTATTGATGATCCAGGTCATTGAACCCCGTTGCACTGAGCGTGCACGCTCCGATTGAACGTTCAGGCGGCAACTTTTCGTAGCGAATTCGGGGGGAGTTCAGAGAGGGCGGACAAGATCGCTGGTATGGCGGCAGCCAGATCATGCATGCGATTGCTTCGCGCGAGCACGATGAGGACAGAGACTGGCAATGTGGCCAGATTCTGTTGGTATTCCATGCCTTTGTCGGCCGTCAGCAACACGTCGAACTCACCCGCCGCGAGCGCGAGAAGTTTGCCATTCTTGACGCTGGCCCAGCCCCTGCGCTGAACTGTCATGACCGAGTGACCCGTCAGCAACGCGCCGAGCCTTCCGGGTACGGACTCATCAAGCAGGATGCGCATCGGCAACGAGTGCCATCCTTGCGTCCTCCAGAACCTGTATCGCAAGTTCGCGGCTGACGGAGGGAAAGTCTTGCAGGAAAACTTCGAGGGAATCGCCCGCTTCAAGGTGTTCAAAGATGATGCGGACGGGCACACGAGTGCCCACGAAAACAGGCGTTCCGCCGAGGATCTCTGGGTCCGAAATGACGCGCGGGGACTTCATGGTGACCTCCTGGCAAAAGATCAGTGTACCGCCGCCGGAGCGTGTGTGCCCCGCGCAAAGCTCCTTCCGTGATCGCCGGTGATCGCAATCCCTGACCCTCTTACGCAGGCTCCGATCCACATCATAAAATTCTCAGCGTATTCAGTGCCCGATTCCAGCGCCCCATTGTTGTGACATGCCATGCACGCGAACGCATGAGTCAACGCAACCCGTTGTGTACCGGCTTGGTGTTGGAGGATGCCGTCGTCGTCAAGACTGTGATGCATCACTTTTCTGTGCTTTGAGGAGGCGCCATGCGTACGACCTACGACGACGACGATGACATCCTGGTGATCCGTCTTTCCGACAAGCCGATCATCCGCGAGGTTTCGCAGGACTGGCACACCCATATCAGCTATGCCGAGGACGGCAGCACAGTGGAAATCGTATTGCTGGATGCCAAGGCGAACGGCGCTTTTCCGTACAGGTTGGAGCACACGCAGGTGGCCTGATTGGCGCCGCTGGCGCCAGTTCCTCCCTGATGCGCCCTGAGTTGCCCTGGCGTATCTGCTTGACCGAGGTCAGGATCCGCTTCTCGGCGGACCAGACATCAAACCAGCCAGGCCGTCGACGGATCCACGCTCGCGCAATAGGTCAGCGCACACTTCTGCGCCTGCTCCACCACCTGCAGGATCACGTCCTGGTGGGTGCTGGACTGGTAGCTGCCGATGATGGGCAGCGGCGGAAAATGCTTGGACACCCGGATCTGGTGCAGCAGCCCCTGCCCCAGCTCGCGGCGCACGATCACCTTGGGGATGGCCGCCACGCCGAAGCCGTCGATGATCAGGTTGATGATCGCGAACATCGAGTTCGAGCTGGTCAGCTTGGAGGCCAGCACCTGCTCGTCCTGGAAATAGGGCGCGATCTGC
>JBIKTP010000683.1:0-2530 GCA_044348035.1 Burkholderiaceae bacterium | reverse complement strand
TCAGCGCATGGCTGTCCAGCGTCTTGCCAAAGGCCTGCCGCTGCGCCGCGTGGTGCAGTGCGATCGACAGTGCCTGGCGCATCAGTCCGCTGGTACCCAGCGCGCAGTCCAGACGCGTGAGGGTGCCCATCTCGAGGATCTGGGACACGCCGCGGCCTTCTTCACCCACCAGCCAGGCGCAGGCATCGTCGAATTCGACCTCGGAGCTGGCATTGGCCTGGTTGCCCAGCTTGTCCTTCAGGCGCTGCAGGTGCAGCGCATTGAGGCTGCCGTCGGGCAACACCCGTGGCAGGAACAGGCACGACAGGCCGGCGCCTGTCTGCGCCAGGATCAGGAATGCATCACACATCGGCGCCGACATGAACCATTTGTGGCCGGTCACGCGGTAACGCGCGCCCCAGGCATCCTCGCCGTCCGGTTCGGCCCGGGTCGTGTTGGCGCGCACGTCCGAGCCGCCTTGCTTCTCGGTCATGCCCATGCCCATGGTCAGGCCCGTCTTCTGCTGCCAATGGATCAGGCGTGGGTCATAGGCGCGGCCGGTCAGGCCAGGCTCCCAGTCGCGGCAGATCTGCGGATTGCCGCGCAGCGCCGGCGTCACCGCATAGGTCATCGAGACCGGACACAGGATCGAGGGTTCCAGCTCGGTGAACAGCATGAATCCGGCAGCACGGGCGATGTGGGAGCCGTCGCCAGGCTGACCGCGCCACGGGGTGCCATGCAGCCCTGCGCCGACGGCGGCCGCCATCAGCGCGTGGTAACTCGGGTGAAACTCGACGGCGTCGCTGCGCCGCCCGTGGCGGTCATGGGTATGCAACCGGGGCGGGAACTGGTTTGCCAGACGGGCGTGGTCCTGCATCTGCGCACTGCCCAGTTGCCGGCCCAGCGTGTCCAGTGCGGTGGTGTCCAGCTGCGGCGCATGCAGCGCCAGGGCGGCGCGCAGGGCCTGGTTGCCGGCAAACAGGTTGTAGTCCACCAGCGGCAAGGGCTGGTTGGTCACGGCATGCGTGCGGGATCCGGCAACCATGGCGCAAACCGGCTGGAAGGCTCAGATCAGCCGGACCAGCTGCTTGCCAAAATTGCGACCCTTCAACAGGCCCAGAAACGCCTCGGGCGCGGCCGCCAGGCCCTGTGCCACCGATTCGCGCGGCCGCAGCTTGCCGTCGGCCACCAGCGAGGCCAGTTCCTTCAGGGCCGCCGGCCAGTCCTCCATGTGCTCGCCGACGATGAAACCCTGGATGCGCAGGCGGCTGATCAGGATCATCTGCGGGTTGGCCATCGGAATCGGTGCGCCGTCATAGCCCGAAATCATGCCGCACACGGCAATCCGCCCGAAGGTGTTCATGCGCGTCAGCACCGCGTCCAGCACCATGCCACCGACGTTCTCGAAATAGCCGTCGATGCCATCCGGGCAGGCCGCCTTGAGCGCGCGCGACAGGGATGCCGCATCCGCATGCTGCTTGTAGTCGATGCAGGCATCGAAGCCCAGTTCTTCAGTCGCATAACGGCATTTGTCCGGCCCGCCGGCGATGCCGACCGTCCGGCAGCCGCGGGCCCTGGACAGGGCAGCAAAGGCGCTTCCGACCGCACCGGTTGCCGCGCTCACCACCAGGGTCTGCCCGGCCTTGGGCTCGCAGATGCGTACCAGGCCATACCAGGCGGTGACACCGGGCATGCCCACGGCGCCCAGGTAGTAGCTCAGGGGCACATGGGTGGTGTCCACCTTGCGCAGCATCCCGGCCTTGGTGTCCACCACGCTGTACTCTTGCCAGCCCCCCATGCCGACCACCTTGTCGCCGACCTTGAAGCGCTCGGAGCGGGACTCGAGCACCTCGCCCACCGTGCCGCCACCCATCACCTCGCCCAGCGGTTGCGCCGCGGCATAACTCTTGGAGTCGTTCATGCGTCCGCGCATGTACGGGTCGAGGCTGAGGTAGTGGTGGCGCACCAGCACCTGGCCTTCGCCGATGGCGGGGGTTTCGCCGCTGACCAGGCGGAAGTTGTCCGCGCTGGCCTCGCCCTTGGGGCGGTTGTCGAGCAGTACCTGATGGTTGATGGGCATGGAAGCTTCCTTGGAGTGTCAGCCGCCGGTGACGATGGAAACGCCGCCGTCGATGGCCAGGCTTTGGCCGGTGATGTGTTTGCCGGCGTCCGATGCGAGCAGCAGCGTGGCGCCCTTGAGGTCCTCACTGTCCCCCAGACGCCCCAGCGGCGCGTGCGAGGCCAGTGCGTCCTCGCCGAACACCTTGAACGCGCCGGCAGACAGCTTGCTGGGAAAGAAGCCGGGGCACAGCGCATTCACGTTGATCCGGTACCTGCCCCATTCGGAAGCCAGTGCGCGGGTGAAGTTCACCACCGCGCCCTTGGAGGTGTTGTAGGCAATCATGGGCATGTCGGGCGGGTTGCCACCCAGGCCCGAAATGGAGGCAATGTTGACGATGCGCCCGCCGCCATGGGGGATCATCCAGTGCTTGGCCACATGCTGGCTCAGGATGAAGTAGCCCCGGATGTTGAGGTTCATCACCTTGTCCCA
>JBIKTP010000074.1:0-8094 GCA_044348035.1 Burkholderiaceae bacterium | reverse complement strand
ACATACGGACCATCGGCCTCTACCGCACCAAGGCAGCCAACCTGTTGCGCACCTGCCAGATCCTGCTGGAGCAGCATGGCGGCGAGGTGCCCCGCCGGCGGGAGCAACTCGAGAGCCTGCCCGGTGTCGGCCGCAAGACAGCGAATGTCGTGCTCAACAGCGCGTTCGGTGAGCCGACCATGGCGGTCGACACCCACATCTTCCGGCTGGGCAACCGCACCGGCCTGGCACCCGGCAAGAATCCGCTGCAGGTCGAGCAGCAACTGCTACGCCGCGTGCCGCCAGCCTACCAGGTGGATGCCCACCACTGGCTGATCCTGCATGGACGGTATGTCTGCACGGCCCGCGCACCGCGATGCTGGCAGTGCGCGGTACGCCCCTGGTGCGTGTTCGAACCGAAAGTGGCTGCACCGTCATAATTGGCGCCATGGGTTCAGACTCCCCCGTTCCTTTCGTCGATCCGCGCACCATCGTCCTGATATCCGGGATCATGGGCGGCCTGATGGCGATCGTGATCAGCTTCCTTCGGCGCAGTTACCCGCCATCGGTCAAGGGGCTCGGCGATTGGGCCACTGGCACCTACCTGCTTTTTTTCGGTGGCCTCGCAGCCGCCTCCCGCGGCAAGTCCCCCGAACTGCTGTCGATCACGCTGGCCAATTTCCTGATCTTCAGCGGCATCTTCTTCCAGTACGTGGGCAGCCAGCGTTTCTTCGGCCGCACGCCCCGGGTGCTGCGTGGCATGCTTGTCATCGCCGGCCTGACGCTGGTGTCGGGCTATTTCACGGTGGTCGAGCCCAGCTACCGCCCCCGGTTGATGATCTACGTGCTGGTGGTCACCAGCCTGTCGGCCATGCATGCCTTGCTGGTCTTCCGCCATGGCACACGTACCTTTGCGCACTGGTTCGCCTTTGTGGTGCTGCTGATGTCGATCGGCAGTCAGGTGCTGCGCTTCACCACGGCCTGGCTGTATCCGCTGGGCACCGGCATCCTGGACAACACCCCGCAGAACCTGATCTATGTGATCGCGCATCCTTTCGTGATGCTGCTCTTTGCCATCTCGCTGATCCTCATGGCGACAGACCGCGTGCGTGCGGAGTTCGAGCACATGGCCACCCATGACTCGCTGACCAATGCACTGACGCGCCGCCACCTGTCCGAAATCTGCGAGCAGGAACTGCAGCGCTGCCAGCGCCACGGGCGGGTGATGTCGCTGCTGCTGATCGACATCGACCATTTCAAGCGCATCAACGACACCCGCGGCCACCAGACCGGCGACATGGTCCTGGTGCAGTTCGTCACCACCGTGCAGACCCTGCTGCGCAGCGCCGATGTCATCGGCCGCCTCGGTGGGGAGGAGTTCGTCGTGCTGCTGCCGGAGACCTCGATGGATGTGGCGCAGGTCGTGGCGGAACGCATCCGCACCCAGGTGGCCATGATGGAGGAGCCGGCGGCGTTCACGGTGAGCATCGGGTTGACGACCAATCTCCCGATCGGGGACACAGTGGAGGCCATGCTGGCGCGTGCCGACGCCGCGATGTACCAGGCAAAGGAGCACGGGCGCGACCGCGTCATGGTGGGCTGAACGGCAGGCTCCCGCCAAGTCAGTCAGCGGCCTTGCGCAGGTTGAGCAGATTCGCACCCAGGATCAGCACCACACCTGCCACGGTGAACACATCGACACGCTCCTGGTACACAGCCCAGCCGGCAGCCGCACTCAGGGGAACGCGCAGAAAGTCCATCGGCACGAGCACGGTCGCCGGAGCATGCTGCATGGCCCGCGCAAAACAGTAGTGCGAATAGGTGCCGCAGAACGCGACCACCAGCACCCAGCCCCAGGCGGCGGCAGACGGCCAGCGCCACAGCAGCAGAGCGGGTACCATACCGATCAGGCTCTGCACCACCAGCATCCAGAAGCTCACCACCACGGCTGCATCGGTGCGGGTGAGCGACTTCACCAGCACCACCGACACCGCAAAACCGACGGCGGCCACCAGCGCGATGAGCTGACCGGGATTGAGTCCGGTGTGGTCGGGCCGCACGATCACCCACACGCCGGCCAGACCCAGCGCAATGGCCGCGACCTTGGTGCCGTTCATGCGCTCGCCCAGGAACACCACCGCCAGCAGCGCGGCCCAGATCGGCATCGTGAACTCGATCGCCACCACCTGGGCCAGGGGAATCAGCAGCAGGGCTGCCATCCAGCCATATTGCGCCGCGTAGTGGACCCCGTTGCGCAGCACATGCTGCTTCAATCGCGTGGTGCGCATGGCGGCCAGGCCGCCAGCTGCACGCACCAGCGGCCACAGCATGAGCATGCCGATGACCGAGCGCAGCTCCATCAGCTGGAAGACGGACATGTCGCGCAGGGCCTCCCGCCCGGCCACGGCAATGATCACCATCAGCGCCAGCCAGCCGGACATCCACAGGGTGGCTTTTTGCAAGGGCGAACGGGGCGTCATGGCGTGAGGGTAACGGATGCGCGGCGCAAGTGCCGGAGCTCACACCACATTGGATTCCAGCAGCGGCCGCCCGTCGACCACGCGCCCCCAGCCCAGCGCCGACAGGTCGAGGCTGCGCGAGACCCCGAAAGCCACCAGCTCCGACAGTGCGCGCCCCACGGCGGCGGCATGCTGCATGCCATGGCCGCTGAAACCGTTGGCGAACAGCAGGTTGTCCACTTCGGGGTGCGCGCCCAGCACCATGTTGTGGTCGAGCGTGTTCACATCGTAGTGTCCCGCCCATGCGCGCTGCACCCGCAGCGCCTCGAACGCCGGAACGCGCTGGGCCAGTGCCGGCCACAACACCTCGTCGAACAGGGCGTGCTGCACCTCGAAATCGACGCATTCCGGATCCTGCGCCCCGGTCGGGGAGATGCCGCAGATGTAGCCCTGACCTTCGGGCCGGAAATAGGCGCCGCCGGGGTCGATGACCAGGGGGCATGGCCCGAGTCGCGCCGGCGAGGTGCAGTAGAAGACGCAGCGCTTGCGGGATTCGACCGGCAGTCGGATGCCCGCACTGTGGGCCAGCTGGCGCGCACCGGTACCCGCGGCGTTGATGACCGTGCCGCAGGCAACGGTCGTGCCGTCGGTCAGTTCCACCGATGCAATCCTGCGCCCGCTGCGCCGCAAACCCGCGACCTGCGCCGCCTGGTAGGTGGCGCCGAGGGACTCCGCCTTGCTCCGGAACGCGCGCATCAGTGCGTAGGCATCGAGCCAGCCTTCGCCCGACAGCCCCAGGGAGCCGCCACCGAGGTCCTGCGTGGCAAGCCAGGGAAAACGTTCACGCAAGCGGTCCGGGGAAAGCAATGCCACGTCGACACCCAGGCTGCGCTGGATCCGGTGGTTGGACTCCAGGACACCCTGCCCCTGCGGGGTCGCCAGGAACAGGTACCCGCCCTCCTGGAATCCGACGTCCGGTACGGCATCCCCCACGTGCAGGTGGTCGCCGACATGCCGGATGAATTCGGTGCCGAACTGCGACATGCGGATGTTCTCAGGCGTCGAGAACTGGTGCCGGATCGACGCTGCGGAACGCGCAGTGGCGCAGGTCTCGTAGCTGAAGTCCTTCTCGAGGACCAGCACCGACCCCTGGAACGCCGCTTCGGAGCGCAAGAAGTACGCGGCGGCACTGCCGATGACCGCGCCCCCCACAATCACGACGTCCACAGATTTCATGGATCACAATCCTGTCTTCCACTACATCGCACCCCGCCATGCAGTTCATTGCAGCCGCCGACGTGGCGCGACTCGCGCCCTACGGCCCCCTGATCGATGCCCTGGCCCTGGGCCTGTCGACACAGATCGAGTCCCCGTCCCGCAGCCATTTTCATCCCAACCAGGACGCCAGCGCCGTCCTGATCATGCCAGCCTGGAGGCCGCACCAGATCATGGGCACCAAAATCGTGTCGATCTGGCCCGACAACCACCTGCGCGGCCAGTCTGCCGTCTCGGCGATCTATGTCGTCACCTCCTGCAAGGACGGCACGCCGCTGGCAGTGATCGACGGCACCGAGCTGACACTGCGCCGAACCGCCGCCGCTGCCGCGCTCTCTGCGCGCATCCTGGCCCGCCCGGACAGCCGGCGCCTGCTGGTTCTGGGCACCGGCGCGCTCTCGGCCCCCCTGGTGTTGGCCCATCGCAGCGCCTTCGCATTTTCCGACATCTCGATCTGGGGCCGCTCCATGGACAAGGCCCACGCCGTCGTGCAGGCCCTGGCCAAAAAGGGCGTCATCGCCCAGGTCGCCGCGGATCTTGAACAGGCAGTGGCGCAAGCCGACATCGTCGCGGCCGCCACGACGGCGACCGCGCCATTCCTGCGCGACGCGTGGGTCCGCCCTGGCACCCATGTCGGATTGATCGGCGCCTTCTCGGCCGGCATGGCCGAAGCAGAACCCCGGCTCATTGCCCGTTCAGCCTTGTTTGCAGACAACCGGGCGGCTGTCCTGGAGAAAGGCGGCGAAGTGGTGCAGGCGTTGCTTGCCGGCCTGATCAGCGAACGGCACCTGCGCGCCGAGCTGTCCGAACTCGTGGCCGTGTCGGGAGCCGCGCCGGGCCGCCAATCCGCAGCCGAGATCACGGTGTTCAAGTCGGTGGGGTTCGCCGCCCTGGACCTGATCGCCGCAGAACATGTTCTGGCAGCTGCACAGGACGACACCGCCGCCGCGTGAGCAGGCGCATCCCTGGCAGGCACCAGGAAGCCCTGTTTTGGCTTTTCGCTGGATTTTCTTTTTTATCATTTGATGACATATTGAAAGAAAACGCCTGCCTGCCGTCGCGGACCCTGCAGGCGACCCGACGTTGCAGCAGGGCCAATCTCCCGAAAGCCGCGAGCCAAGGAGTCAATGCCAATAATTGATTCCAATTTCTGATAAAAATGTTAATATCGAACGGTCTATTCAATTCGTCAGCAATGGCCCCCTGATTCCCAGGAGCCTGTCATGCTGACACCAGCGATGCACATGCCCCCACCAATTGCAGCGACGACAACCTCGACGGAGTTCCGGCAGTTCCAGATGCGGTTTCTGGAGGGAGTGCTGTTATTCAATGCGGCCCTGGCGGCAGGATTCCTGTTGATGAACCTGGTGGGATGGGTTGTGATCACAACCGAGCAGCGCTATTTCATCTGGTTCATCGCGCTGGCATTCATCGCCATGGTGTTCCTGCTGCGGCGCTCCGCGCGCGCGTACGTGCCCGCCGCCGCAGCGACTTGCGCGCTGATGTTCCTGCTGTTCGCACAGGCCCTGCTCGTGGGGCAGGTCAACGAACTGCGCATCGTCTGGTTGCTGATGGTGACCGGGGTGGCCTACATGCTTCTGGGAGGCGGCTTCGGCCATGCCATGGCCGGCTGCACACTGGTGCTGGTGTGGAGCGTCAACGCACTGCACGTCACCCCGTACACGCGGCAGGCCCTGCTGGTCTATTCCGCCGTGCTGCTGATGATGTGCTACGGCTACCAGCGCTACATCGGCCATGCACTGGCCCTGTACCGCCAGCTTGCGGAGCGCGAAGCGCAGTTCCGCCTGCTGACCGAAGGAAGCTCCGACGCGGTGTGGCGGGCTGATCGCAACAACATGCTCACCTACGTCAGCCCCGGCGACGAACGCATGCGCGGCTTCCCTGCGCGGGAAGTGCTGGGTCGACCGATCGCGGAGATGTTCACCACCGAGGGCATGCAGTTGATGCACCAGGCCATGCAGGCCCAGGCGAAGCAGTTCATCGCCCCCGTCAAATGCCGTGATGGCACGGAGCGCTGGATCGAGATCGTGGCGGAACGCGAGATCGATGCCGACGGCACGCCGCTCGGTCTCCATGGCCGCAGCCGCGACGTGACCGAGCGCCTGCGCCTGGAAGCCGAACTGCACAGCCACCGTGCCAATCTGGAGAGCCTGGTACGGGAGCGCACCGCCGACCTCTCGGTCGCCAAGGAGGCGGCGGAGGCCGCGGCCCGCGCCAAGAACATCTTTCTGTCGAACATCAGCCATGAGCTGCGCACACCGCTGACCATCATCCTGGGCATGTCGGAGCTGGCGCGCGCCCGCGTCGCAGATATTCGCAGCCAGCTGCTGCTGGACCAGGTGCTCACGCAGGCCCGCAAGCTCGCCGCACTGATCACCGGCCTGATCGACTATGCCGCGCTGGGCGCCAAACGCATGGAGCTGCGCAGTTCGCAGTTGGTCGTGGCCCCGCTGATGCAGGGCGTGCAGGCTGCTTTGGACGAGGCAGCGTCGGCCAAGGGGCTGGAGCTGATCCTGGACATCGCGCCCGAGGTCGCGCAGACCAGCTTCCTGGGGGATGCGCGGCGTCTGAACCAGGTGCTGATGCAGCTGGCCGACAATGCCATCAAGTTCACGACGCAAGGTCGGGTGGTGCTCCGGGTGCTGGCACCCCGGAGCCTGGACGCCGAGAGCGTGGAACTGCACTTCGAGGTCGAGGACACCGGGATCGGAATCGAGCCCACGGACCAGTGGCTGCTGTTCAATGCCTTCGAGCAGGTCGACGGCACGGCCACGCGCAAGCATGAGGGGACAGGCCTCGGGCTGGCGCTGTGCAAACTGCTGGTGCAGGCGATGAATGGCCATATCCGCGTGACCAGCCAGCCCGGAGAAGGCAGCACCTTCCACTTCGCCGTGCAATTGGGAGTCGCTGCGGCAGATGCCAGCCTGCAACCGCTGCTGGCCGACCAGCGGTCACCAGGTGTTGCCAGCGCCCTGCTGGGCTGAGCAGCCTGCCCGGCGCAGCGGCCGGCTGCCGCTACAACAAGGTGTGACCGCCGAAGCCCGGCGCATCCAGGGGCCACCCTCCGGCATCCTGCAGCTTGGTGACCCCCTGCGCCCACAGGCGCGCGGCGCGGATCACGCCGGCATGGGTGACCCAGGCCACCGGCAAGGGGCTGGCAAGGGCGTCACGCCAGGCGGCTCCCACGCGGCACATCAATTCGGCCACACTCTCCCGGCCACCGAAACGCAGCTGCCAGAACTGCGCGGTCCAGGCATCCAGTTCGGCCTGCGGAATGTCGGACCAGCGCCACCCCTCCCAGTCGCCGAAATCCATCTCTGCCAGACGGTCGTCCTGTCGAAACGCCAGGTCGGGCCGGAGGGCGCGCAGCCCCTGCGCCAGCTGCAGGCAGCGCCGCAGCGGCGAACACCACAACTGCGCACCTGGCGCCAGCAGCGGGGCGAGTTGCCGCGCGGCGAGTTGTGTGGCCCCTGCGTCCGCCTCGATGTCCGTGGCGCCGTAACACACACCGCCGGCAATCAGGGGCTGTGCATGGCGCATCAGCAGCAGCGGCAGCGGCGAGGTGGTACCCCCGTGGTGTGTATCGCACAGGCCGGGGCTCATGCGGCAAGCCTCACAGGCCCAGGCCCAGGCCCAGCACCAGACCCAGGTAGAAAGCCACCTCGCAGACCTGCTGCGTGGCCCCCAGGCAATCGCCGGTGAAACCCTGCAGGCGGCGCTGGAACCAGCGGCGCATCCACCACCATGCCAGCGCAGCGCAGGCCAGCGGCAAGCCGAGCGGAACATCGACAGCCAGCCGCACCACGAGCGCCAGAGCGCCCGCCACCCACAGTGCCGCGACCAGCAGGCCGGCGCCGGTGATCTGGTCCGCCAGCGGCTTGGACTTGGAGCCGGCATCGTCTCCCACATGGACCAGGGTCCGGATCGTCAGCAGCGGAAAGCTGCGTGACACGACATGGCCGGCAAACAGCCCCCAGACCATCAGGGACGGCTGCACCGAGCCCGCGAGCGACAGCAGCGCGACCTTGGCCAGCAGGACCAGCACCAGCGCGATCGCTCCGAACGCACCGACCCGCGAGTCCTTCATGATGACCAGCGCGCGCGCGCGCTCAGGGCTGCCGCCCAGGCCATCGGCCACATCGGCCAGGCCGTCCTCATGGAAGGCCCCGGTGATCAGCACGCTGGCGACCGTGCCCAGCACCGCGACCACCAGCGGCGTCATCGGGCTGCCCGGCAGCACGGCAAACAGGCCGGCACTCACGCCCGCCACCAGTGCGCCGACCAGCCAGCCGACCCCCGGGAAATGCGCCGCACTGGCACGCAGCATGGCCGGGCTGAAGCCGACCCAGCCGGCCAGCCA
>JBIKTP010000073.1:0-8108 GCA_044348035.1 Burkholderiaceae bacterium | reverse complement strand
CATGACCACGGCCGTGCCGCCGTTGCGCAGGGTGATGTTGATGTTCGACAGCGGCGCCGAGTGGTAGAGCGGCGCCGGCGACAGGTACACCATGCCCGCACGCCCGTGCCACAGCGTCTGCAGGAACGCGAACAGCGGCAGCGGTTGCTCGGGCGGCTGTTCGGGCAGCGGGCGCAGGATGCCCTTGGGCCGCCCGGTGGTCCCCGAGGAATACAGCATGGCCGCGCCCAGGCATTCATCGCCGATGCGGTCCGCCGGGAAGGCCGCGATCGCGCTTTCGTAGGCGGCGATGGTGGCAGCGCCCGCCTGCCGCACCGGCAGGTCCGGGTGGTCCCCCACCACCAGGCACAGGCGCACGCCCGGGCAGCGCGCCAGGGCTTGCAGGGCGACCGGCAGCCGGGACGGCGAGGTGATCAGCACCTGCGACTCGCTGTTGTCCAGGATGTAGGCCAGCTCGTCCGCCTTGAGGTAGGAGTTGATGCAGGTGTAGTAGAGGCCGCTGCGCTCGCCCGCGACACAGCATTCGATGTAGGGGCGGTTGTTCTCCATGAACACGGCGTAGTGGTCCAGCCGCCGCAGGCCCTGCGAACGCAGCAGGTGGGCCAGCCGGTTGCTGCGCTGTTCGAGCGCGCCGTAGCTCAGGGTCTCGCCGCTGCCCGCCATGATGATGGCGGGCCGCTCGGGAAACTGCTGCGCATGATGGCCTGGATACACGGCGGCTCCCTGCGTGCCGGATTCAGGCGGATTCGAGTGCGAATGCCACGCCAGCGTTGCGCTGCAGGCGTGCCAGCAGCGGCCGGCCCATGGCCGAGGCCGGCGTCCAGATGCCGCCCGGTGTGGCGCTGGCGTCCGTCAGCAGGCAGACCGCTGCTTCGACAATCATCTTCGAGGTGGAGCCGTAGCCGGGGTCGCGGTCGCCCTTGACGCCCACACGGACCTCATGCCCGGCGGCGTCATGGCCCACGAACAGCATGTCGTAGTGCCCGGCCTCGCGCTCGGCCCGCGAGGGGCCCTCGCCGGGTTTCGGCCCGTCCTCGGCGCCCAGGGACTTGTCGGCGGCGACGGCATGCGCCAGGGCCTCGCCCTTCGCGCCGGGCCCGGTCACCACCATCTCGTCGTACACCAGATCGCTGCCCCAGGCATGGCCCAGGAGCGCGTTGGAGCGGTGGACGTTGCGCGTGTTGATGGCCGCCATCACGAAGGGCGCCACCCACGCGCCCAGGGCCTCGTCGAGCATCGGCTTGTTGCCGGAGGGCTGGCGCGGACCGGTGAACCCCGGCGTCAGCGAGAACGGATTGCGCAGCAGGTCGAGCACGGTGGGGTCCTGCGCCGCAGCCGCCATCGTCGCCTTCAGGCTGGCCGCGGTGCCGCCGGAGAACGTGCCCTTCATCCGGCGGACCCGGCCCCGCACCCGGCAGGCGGTACTGCCGTGCTTCTGCCGCATGGCATCTTGCAGCATCAGCATCCCCAGGTCGGACGGGATCGAGTCGAAGCCGCAGGAAAACACGATGCGCGCGCCACTGGCCCGGGCGGCGGTCTCGTGGGCGTCGATCATCTGCCGCATCCAGGCCGGCTCGCCGCACAGGTCTACATAGTCCACGCCGGCTGCAGCGCAGGCCGCCACCAGGGCGCTGCCGTAGAGCTGGTACGGCCCCACGGTGGTGAGGACCAGCCGGGTCTGCGCCATCAGCGCCTGCAGGCTCTGCGGGCTGTTGCTGTCGGTGACCACCAGGGGTGTCTCTGCGGGTGCGCCGACCTCGTCGCGCACGGCTGCGAGCTTGTCCGCGCTGCGCCCGCCCATTGCCCAGCGCAGGCCGCTGCCCGCCGGGTAGCGCTGCAGCAGGTATTCGACCACCAGGCGACCGGTGAAGCCGGTCGCGCCGTGGACGACGACATCAAAGGGTTTGGACTGCATGGTGTCTCCTGGAGGTGGTGTTGCAAGAACCGCTGCGCCGTGCGGGTTCCTGCACAGCCGGCATTGTGGGGCAAGGACGCCGCCGGCGATGTCGCCGGTGCGGCATGGATCGCGCGTTTCGACCGGCCGATCCCGGGCCGGCCAGGCGGTCCATTGGCCGGTCTGCGCTTTGCGGTCAAGGACACCATGGACGTCGCCGGCTGGTAGGCCCGCAGTACGCGCGGTGCGCTGCCGTGCCGGACGCTCAGTCTTCCAGCAGGCTGCGCAGCATCCAGGCGGTTTTCTCGTGGATGTCGATGCGCTGCGTCAGCAGGTCCGCGCTGGGCTGGTCGTTGGCCGCATCCACGATCGGGAACAGCTTGCGTGCCGTGCGTGCCGTCGCTTCCTGGGCGGACACCAGGTGGCGGACCATCTCGGTGGCCTTGGGCACACCCGCCACCTCCTTGATGGAGGCCAGCTTCACGAATTCCTTGTAGGTCCCCGGCGCCGGGAATCCGAGGGCCCGGATGCGCTCGGCGATCAGGTCCAGCGCCGTCCACTGCTCGGTGTACTGGGCCATGAACATGGTGTGCAGGGTGTTGAACTGCGGCCCGGTGACATTCCAGTGGAAATTGTGGGTCATCAGATAGAGCGTGTAGCTGTCGGCCAGCAGGCAGGACAGGCCGTCGGTGATCTTCTTGCGGTCACCCTCGGAAATGCCGATGTCGATGGCCGGGGAAGCGGGTCGTTTTGCCATGGGGAGCTCCTTCGCGTGTGGTTGCATGCTACCCCGAAACCCGCGCCCGGTGCCGGCGCAGGTGGTGGATCGCCAGGCCCAGCGAGGCTGCCTGCAGCAGCGCGCAGAAATAGAACGGCGCGCCGATGCGCCAGTCGCCGCGCGGCAGGTGCGAAACCGCTGCCAGCAGCGGCGCACCCACCATCGGGGCCAGCACCGCCATCAGGCTGCCCAGCGCGCTCACGGCGCCCAGGGTCTGGCCCTGGCTGCGGCTGTCGGCAGCCGACGAGATCATGCTCTGCACCGACGCGGTCACGGTCACGCCGAACAGGTTGACGGCGATGACCGCGAACATCATCCAGCCCTGGGTGGCGGCGCCCCACAGCGCGTAGGCCAGCGTGGACGAGACCAGCCCGATGATGGCCAGTCGCTGGGGCGCGAAGCGCCTGAGCATGTGGCCCATCAGGAAGCCCTGCACCGTGACCGACACCACGCCCACCGCCGCCAGCGACCAGCCGTTTTCCTGCGGGCCCCAGCCGAACTTGAAGGTGGTGTAGAGCACCCAGCAGGTGTACAGGACAAACTGCGCCAGCCCGCTGAAGGCCACCACGCCCACCAGCGGCGCGACCGTCTTGAGCTGCGCCAGCGCCCGCAGCGCGTTCAGCGGGTTGGCTGCCCGCCAGTGGAAGGGTTTTCGCTGGTCCGCAGGCAGCGACTCGGGAAGCACGTAGTAGCCATACAGCAGGTTGATCAGGGTCAACGCGCCCGCCGCGAAGAAGGGCAGCTGCAGATGGATCGACCCCAGCAGGCCGCCCATGACCGGTCCGATGATGAAGCCCAGGCCCTGCATGGCGCCCAGCATGCCGAAGCGCCGCGCGCGCTGCTCCGGCGCGGTGATGTCCGCCACGTAGGCGTTGGCCACCGCCGCATTGGCCTGCATGGCCCCGCCGATCACCCGAGCGACCAGCAGCATCCACAGGGCGGTGGCCATCGCGGTGGCGAAGAAGTTCAGCCCCAGGCCGAAGAAGCCCAGCAGCAGCACCGGCCTGCGACCGTACTGGTCCGACAGGGCGCCCAGGATGGGCGAGGCGAAGAAGCTGGCCAGCCCGAATGCGAATGCCACCACGCCATACCAGAAGGCCTGGTCGGCCTGCGAGCCGCTGAACTGGCCCACCAGCGCCGGCAGCACCGGGATGATCAGGCCGATCGCCAGCATGTCGATCAGCACCGTGACCATGATGAACGGCATCGCGGCCTCGCGCGAGCGCAATGACGCCCGCGCGCCGGAGCCGGCCGCGTGTTTCAAGGCGCACCAGCGATGGGTTGCAGCGGGGTGCCGAACTGCTCGCGCAGCGGCGGGTGCGCCAGCGGCGCAAACTCCAAGGGAGCCTCGGGCACCTTGTGCTCCGGGATCTGGTCCAGCAGGTGGCGGATCAGCGCCAGGCGGCCACGGCGCTGGTCGTTGAAGTCGACCAGTGTCCAGGGAGCGTGCTTGCTGTGGGTGGCCTTGAGCATGGCGTCGCGGGCTTGGCCGTAGTCGGCGTATTTCTCGCGCGCCTTGAGGTCGATCGGGCTGAGCTTCCAGCGCTTGAGCGGGTCTGCCAGCCGCTCGGCAAAGCGCTCCTCCTGCTGGGCCTGGTCGACCGTCAGCCAGTACTTGAACAGCAGCAGCCCGTCGTCCACCAGCAGCTTCTCGAACACCGGCGCCTGCTTCAGGAAGGCCTTGGTCTGTGCCTCGGTGCAGAAGCCCATGACGCGCTCGACACCGGCGCGGTTGTACCAGCTGCGGTCGAACAGCACGATCTCGCCGGCGGCCGGCAGGTGCGCCACGTAGCGCTGGAAGTACCACTGCGTGGCCTCGCGCTCGCTGGGCTTGGGCAGGGCCACGGTGCGGCAGCTGCGTGGGCTGAGCGTCTCGGAGATGGCGTTGATGACGCCGCCCTTGCCGGCGGTGTCACGGCCCTCGATCACGACCAGCACCCGCTTGCCCGTGTGCTGCAGCCAGCGTGCCACATCATTGAGCTCGACTTGCAGGGCTTCGAGCTGCTCGTCGTACTCCGACTTGCCGAGCTGCCCTGCCTTGCCGGGTTTGCCAGCCTTGTCCTTGGGTTTCTTCATCCGCCCATCGTAGCCGATGCGGTATTGCAGACCTGCGAGGCGGTGTTCGGGCCCAGAATAGGGGGCAGTGCCCGACGGTGCACATGCAGGAGACACCACCCATGCCCACCCTGGAAGAACGACTCGGTCTGCTCGAGGACAAGCGCGCCATCCTGCGCACCCTGCACGACTACGGCCATTGCCTGGACTATGGTGACGAAGCCGGTTTCATGGACTGCTGGACGGTGGACGCGCTGCTGGGCTGGAGCATCTTTCCCGAGCCACTGCGCGGCCATGACCGCATCCGCGCGGGTTTTCGTCTGCACACCCATGCGCCGGACGCCTGGCACAAGCACCTGCTGGCCGAGCCGCAGATCACGCTGCAGGGCGACCTGGCGCAGGTGCGCAGCATGTTCTTCCGGCTCGACCCCTACCCTGACGCCGGCGGGCCCGAGATCTACGCCTTCGGCCGCTACATCGACCAGCTGGTGCGGTGTGGCGACGCGCGCTGGCGCTTCACCGAGCGCAAGGTCGAAAAGGAGGCCTTCCATGGCGAGTCTTGAGGCGCGGCTGCAGCTGCTGGAGGACGAGCAGGCCATCCTGGACACGCTGCATGGCTATGGCCATGGCCTGGATTACGGTCTGGAGGACGCCTGGATCGACTGCTGGACGCTCGACGCCATCCTGGACTGGCCGGGCCGGGCACTCATGCAGGGGCATGACGCGCTGCGCCAGGGCTTTCGCAAGCACACCCATGCACCGGCGGTATGGCACAAGCACATCGTGATCGACCCGGTCATCACCATCGACGGCGATGCAGCCACGGTGCTGAGCATGTTCGCCCGGCTGGACCGTTACCCGGGCGGGCCGCGCATCCGCGCCTTCGGCCGCTACCGCGACACGCTGGTGCGCTGTGCCGACGGCCGCTGGCGACTGCGCACGCGCTACCCCGACATCGAGTCGATCCGCACCGAGGCGCCGCTGGGCGCGGAGCCGTTCCCGGACAGTCCGCAGGCGCGGCGGGCACGGGGAGAGTCCGAATGACGACTTCCACCATCGAGGCCCGGCTGCGCAGCCTGGAAGACGAGCGGGCGATCCTGCAGACGCTGTACCTGTATGGCCACAGCCTGGACGATGGCCGCGAAGAGGTGTTCATCGACTGCTGGACGCCCGATGCGGTGCTGCATTGGCCCGACCGTGAACCGATCCGGGGCCATGCGGGTTTGCGTGCGGCTTTCCGGGCGCACAGCCATGCGCCGTTGGCCTGGCACAAGCACATGCTGTTTCTGCCGCGGGTGCGTGTGGAGGGGGGCCGGGCGGTGGTGGACAGCATGTTTGCGCGGCTCGACCGGTATGCCAGCGGGCCGGCGGTGCGCAGTTTCGGGCGGTACCGGGATTTGCTGGCGCGCTGTGCGGACGGGCGGTGGCGGTTGCAGGAGCGTATTGCGGAGCGGGAGGCAACGCGGGGGGATGTGGCGCCTGGGCGTTGAACTGCTTGTGCGCTCGAACTTGGCTGGCGGGCCGCAGAGGCCGAACGGCAGTTGGCGCGGGATGAAAACGGGGAAGTGGACAGGCCGCGCAGTATGCTTTGGGCCCACTGCTTAGCTGTCGATTGCCCGGCCCTCACACTGGCAATCGGTTTGCCCGCAGCGTCTTGGTCAGTACCTTGGAGGGCCGCACATCCTTTCCATATGCGTTTCACATGCGCGTAAGCCGGCAGGCGCGCCCGTCCTACAAAGCCGCGCAGAAGTCGGGTCTGGCAATGTGAATTGCCTTCTGGACTCCCATGTGGTTAGTGCTGCGAAAAGTCTGCATTTGTGCCTTGGGCATCGCAAGGGGCGACCTGCGCAGTCGGCGGAACGGCTGAGGCACTTTGTTTGCGGCTTTGCAGGAGCGCGTTAAGCTTGGGACAAGGTTTGATCCCGTTCGCCGTATCCCTGCCAGGCTAGCGGCGATTGATTGATTGGTCAACCACGCATGACGGGGAAAGTAGCGATGAACAAGACCGACCGCCTGCACCAGCTCACATTGTTGCTGCGCGCCAGGCGAAGTACCACGCTGGCTTTTCTTCAAGAAGAGACGGGAGCGTCCAGGGCGACACTGATGCGGGATCTGGCGTGGCTGCGGGACAAGCTGGGTCATCCCATCCATTGGGACCACGAAAGCCAGACCTATCGTTGGAACTCGCAGCCTGGGGTTAGCACTTCCATGCATGAGGTTGCTGGTCTGTGGTTCAAGCCGAGCGAAGTGTTGGCCCTGTTGACACTCCAACATCTGGTTTCAGAGATACAGCCGGGCGATTTACTGCACCGGCACATCCAACCTTTCGAGGAACGCCTGCACGGCATACTACAGAAGGAAGGCTTGGCCAATTCGGTCGGCCGTCTGCGAAATCGAGTCCGAATCATTGAACTGGCCAAACGAGAGATCCATCCAACTTGCTTCGAATTGGTCGGGGTGGCGCTGGTTGAGCGCAAGCGATTGAGCATCTACTACCAATCGCGAGGGACTGGCCAAAGCCGCAAGCGCATCGTTTCACCCCAGCGGTTGACCCACTACCGCAGCAACTGGTTGCTGGATGCCTGGTGCCATGAAAGAAACGACCTGCGCAGCTTTAGCCTCGACAACATCAGTCAGCCGCGCATCGAAGTCGTGCCGGCCATTGACGTGCCGGAAGACGAGTTGGACAGAACCCTGAGAAACGGCTACGGCATCTTTAGCGGAAAGGCCGTGCAATGGGCCACGCTTCGATTTACCCCCGATCGTGCTCGTTGGGTTGCCGCGGAGCGATGGCACCCGGAGCAGAAAGGCGAGTGGGACAACGAGGGTCACTGGCTGTTGAAGATTCCCTACAGCGACGACCGCGAACTGGTGATGGACATCTTGCGGCACACGCCAGAGGTGGAAGTTTTGGCGCCTGATGGCTTGCGCGTACGGGTGCTTGAAAAGATGCAGGAGGGGCTGGCGAGATGGGGTGTCTCATGATTTGAGACCGTCCCGTGCTCAAAATTGCTGCGCTTGGGCACTTCGACGCGATTCGAAAGCTGACGCAAGCTGAAAAACGCCAGGACATGCAAATGACGCCAGATGTATCTAGTCAGGACTGGGCCCACTCCCCGCCAGAGGGAAGCGGGAAGCTGCCGCATGGATTGAACGATCATCTGCGGTCTGTGGGCCAACTTGCGGCAGATCTCTCGCCCGAACCTGTCCGCGCGGTGGCTCGACTGGCTGGCCTTTGGCATGACTTGGGAAAACGGCGCCCTGGTTTCCAGGCCTATGTCCGTCGAACGGGAGTCGTCGATGCGCATATCGAGCGTGTTGCTGAAAGGGACAAGACGCACTCCGCTGCCGGCGCATTGTGGGCCGTTCAGCACTTGGAGC
>JBIKTP010000680.1:0-2538 GCA_044348035.1 Burkholderiaceae bacterium | reverse complement strand
GGGCCGTCGATCTGTAAGGTTTTGGCTGTTCACGACGCGCGTCGCCGGGCGGGTGATGCGCGGCGCTGTGGCACCAGTGGCTTGCGAATAAGATGGATGCCCACCCTCCCCGATCATCCCCATTGCAGGAACCCCATGACCATCTCCATGTACCAGGCCAGCGTGCCACGCTTCGCCAACATCCTCGGCAACCTGTCCAACATCATGGACAAGACCCAGGCGCACATCGACGCCAGGAAGATAGCGGACGCCACCTTGACCGGTTACCGCCTGTTCCCCGACATGTTGCCCCTGACCACCCAGGTACAGATTGCCTGTGACGCCGCCAAGGGCGTGGTGGCGCGGCTGGCGGGCATCGATGCGCCGGTCTTCGAGGACAACGAGAAGACCATCGCCGACCTGAAGGCGCGCATCGCCAAGACGATCGCCTTCATCCAGTCGGTGTCACCGGCGCAGATCGACGGCACCGAAGACAAGGCCATCGTGACCAAACGCGGCGACAAGGAGACCCACTACAAGGGCATGCAGTTCCTGCTGGGCCATGCAATCCCCAACTTCTATTTTCACGTGACCACCACCTACAACATCCTGCGCCACAACGGGGTGGAGATCGGCAAGCGGGACTATCTGGGCAATCCCTGAACGCGCACTCGGCGCACCTGGAAATGCCGATGGAGCCATTGATGATCGCGCTGGCGTTTGCCGGCGGCTTTGCCGTGCAGCGCCTGGGGCTGCCCCCGATGGTCGGCTTCCTGGCCGCCGGCTTTGCACTCAATGCGCTGGGCTTCGAACGCAGCGCAGCGCTGGACACCGTGGCCAACCTCGGCGTGACCCTGATGCTGTTCACCATCGGCCTGAAGCTGGATGTGCGCTCCCTGATGCGCGCCGAAATCTGGGCATCCGCCACGGTGCATTTGGTGGCCTCGACACTGCTTTTGGCGGTGGTGCTGTTCGCACTGAAATCCGTGGGCCTCGCGATGGCCAGCGAACTGGGCTGGCAGGCCATCGTGCTGCTGGGGTTTGCGCTCAGCTTTTCCAGCACGGTTTTCGCGGTCAAGGTGCTGGAGGCGCGCAGTGAACTCGGCTCTCTGTATGGCCGCATCGCCATCGGCGTACTGGTCATGCAGGACGTGTTTGCCGTGCTCTTTCTCAGCCTCAGCTCGGGCCAGTGGCCCAGCCCATGGGCGCTGGGACTGGTTCTGCTGTGGCCAGCCACCAAGCTGATACGCGCCATGCTCGACCGTGTCGGGCACGGCGACCTGCAGGTGCTCTATGGCGCATTCCTTGCGCTGGTGGCCGGCTACGCGCTGTTTGAAGCCGTGGGCGTCAAGGGCGACCTCGGCGCCCTGGTCGTAGGCATGCTGCTCGCGACCCATCCCGCCACTTCGGATCTGGCGAAGTCGCTGTTTCACCTGAAGGAGTTGTTTCTCGTCGGCTTCTTCCTGAGTGTCGGCCTCGGGACGCTGCCTGATGTGTCCATGGTCCTGATGGCGCTCCTGCTGCTGCTGCTGCTGCCGATCAAGAGCGGCCTGTACCTGCTGGTGCTGATGCGCTTTCGGCTGCGTATCCGCACGGGTGTGCTGTCGACGCTGAGCCTGACCAATTACTCCGAATTCGGCCTCATCGTTGCGGCCGTTGCGGTGGGCGCCGGTTGGTTGTCTCCAGCCTGGCTGGTGGTCCTTGCACTGGCCGTTGCCGGCAGCTTTGCGCTGGCCTCGCCCCTGAACGCCTTTGGCGAAAGCGTCTACGTTCGCTTGAAGAAGCCTCTGGCGCGGCTGGAGGCCACGACCCTGCTGGCGGCGGACCAGCCGGTCGCCGTGGAGAACGTCGATGCTGTGGTTCTGGGCATGGGCCAGATCGGCAGTGGCGCCTATCTGAGGCTCAGCGAGGGCCACGGCCTGCGGGTGCTGGGTGTGGACAATGATGCCGACAGCCTGTCCGCGCACCAGGCCGCAGGCCGCAACGTCATGGAGGGCGATGCCGTCGACTCCGACTTCTGGGACAAGCTGCTCCTCACGGAGTCGGTGAAGCTGGTTCTGCTGGCCATGCCAGGCCACGCAGGCAACGTGTACGCACTCCAACAGCTCAGGCACCGGGCGTTTGGTGGTCGCATCGCTGCCATCGTGCAGTACCCGCAAGAGGTGGAGGTCTTGCGTGGACTGGGGGCCGATGCCGTGTTCCACCTCTACGACGAAGCAGGCAGTGCGTTTGCAGACGACGCGCTCCATGCATTGAAACCGGCGCTGGCGCGCGGGGCGAGAGCGACGCGCTGAACGTGGGGAATCCGGAGCCAGCAAGATCTGCCATGCCGAGGGACGCTTCGGCCGGTATCGGCCCCATCCTGTTGCAGGAGCGCGCGATGGTGTCCAGCGCTGATGGCAAACGCACAGGTGGCAAGGCTGCTCAAGCCGCATGCGCTGGTGTGCGTCGACCCGCACGGCCGCATGCCCACGGCTTTCCCGTGTCGAGGGTACAGGCCCGGGCCATAGGTGAAACGCTATTTGTCGGGTTACTTTGCGGTAACCGGACCAGGAGATA
>JBIKTP010000681.1:0-2538 GCA_044348035.1 Burkholderiaceae bacterium | reverse complement strand
CGCCGCACCCTGCGCGACATTGCCTGGGAAGTGGCGCGGGAACCGATGTTCCTGTTGTTGCTGGGCGCGGGGTCCATCTATCTGCTGACCGGCGACACCCGCGAGGCGCTGGTGCTGCTGGGCTTCGTGGTGATCATCATGGCCGTCACGGCCTTGCAGGAGCGCCGCTCCGACAACGCGCTCGAAGAGCTGCGCGAGTTGTCGAGTCCGCGCGCCGTGGCACTGCGCGGGGGCGCCAGCCTGCGCATTCCCGGACGCGATGTGGTGCGCGGCGATGTCCTGCTGCTGGCCGAGGGAGACCGCATTGCCGCCGATGGCGTGCTGCTGCAGATGCATGAGCTCGCGACCGACGAGTCCATGCTCAGCGGGGAGTCGGAGGCGATCCCCAAGCTGGAGTCTGGCAGCCGGGTGTTTGCCGGCACCCTGGTCGTGTCAGGCCAGGGCGTCATGGAGGTCGTGGCCACCGGTCCCCGCACCGAGCTGGGCAAGATCGGGCAGTCGCTGGCGGGCGTGGGCCTGCAGGCCTCGCCGCTGCGCGAGGAGATGGCACGGCTAACGCACCGCCTGGTGCTGATCGGCGCCGCCTTGTGCCTGCTGCTGGTGCTGCTGTTCTGGTGGCTGCGCGGCGGCTGGCTGGACGCCCTGCTTGCCGGCATCACGCTGGCCATGGGCATTTTGCCGCAGGAGTTTCCGGTCATCCTGATCGTGTTCCTGGCCCTGGGGGCGCGTCGCCTGGCGGCGCAGCAGGTCCTCACGCGCCGACTCAATGCCATCGAGACGCTGGGAGCAGCCACGGTCTTGTGTGTCGACAAGACCGGCACGTTGACGCAGAACCGCATGGCCGTTGCAGTGCTGGCCCGGCAGGATGCGCAGATCGACGTGCGCACACTGGCGGCCGGCGCACTGCCTGAGCAGTTCCACGAATTGCTGGAGTTTGCCGTGCTGGCCAGCGAACTCGACCCGCATGATCCGATGGAGAAGGCCTTTCACCGTCTCGCGGGACAACAGCTCGCCGACACCGAGCACCTGCACCCCCGCTGGACGCTGGCGCGCGAATACGAGCTATCGCCGGCGCTGCTGGCCATGAGCCACCTGTGGCAGGCCGACAGCAGCGCACACCAGGTGGTATCCACCAAAGGCGCGCCGGAGGCCGTGGCCGACCTGTGCCACCTGTCTGGGGAGCAGCAGGCCGAGGTGGCAGCGCAGGCCGCACGACTGGCCGACCAGGGGCTGCGCGTGCTGAGCGTGGCCAAGGCCCGGCATGCGCCAGCACAGGGCTGGCCGGCGGGCCAGCATGACTTTCCCTTGCAGTGGCTCGGGCTGGTGGGGCTGGCCGATCCCCTGCGCCCCGAGGTGCCCCAGGCCATGGCGCAATGCCGCCAGGCAGGCATCCGGGTGGTCATGATCACCGGGGACCACCCGCGGACCGCGCAGGCGATCGCGCGGCAGGCCGGCATCGACACCGGCAGCGTGCTCACCGGCGACGATCTGGCCGGCATGGATCCCGCCACCCTGTCCGCGCATCTGGCCACGGTCAACGTGTTCGCGCGGGTACGGCCCCAGCAGAAGCTGGCCTTGGTCGAAGCCCTGAAGGCGCGCGGGGACGTGGTGGCGATGACCGGCGATGGCGTCAACGACGCGCCTGCGCTGAAGGCGGCCCATATCGGCATCGCCATGGGGCAGCGGGGCACCGACGTGGCCCGCGAGGCTGCCTCGCTGGTGCTGCTGCAGGACGACTTCGCCAGCATCGTGCACGCAATCCGGCTGGGGCGACGCACCTATGCCAACCTTCGGCAGGCCATGGTCTACACCCTTGCGGTGCATGTGCCGATCATCGGTCTGTCGATCCTGCCGGTGCTGCTCGGGCTGCCGCTGCTGCTGGCGCCGATCCACATCGCCTTCCTGGAACTGGTCATCGACCCGGCCTGCTCGCTGGTGTTCGAAGCCGAGGAAGGCGAGCCCGACCTGATGCAGCAAGAGCCGCGCAAGGCCGGCGCCGCACTGTTGTCCGCAGGCCAGATCGTCCAGAGCCTGCTGCAGGGAAGCCTGGTCACCGCTGCTGTCGCCGGCCTGTACCTGGCGATGCTGGGCCACGGCCTGCCGTCGGCCAGGGCGGCAACCGCTGCTTTCCTGCTGCTGGTGGTGGCCAATGCGGTGCTGATCCTGCCGAGCCGCTCCGCCCGCCCGGGCTGGCGAGGCCTGACCTCCGGCCTGACCCGCGTCAGCCTGATCGTGTTCAGCGGGACCATGCTGGCACTGACACTGGTCACCACGGTGCCCCCGATCGCCAACGCCTTCGGTTTTGCCACGCTGCCGCCCCTTCAATGGCTTGGCGCCGTGGCAGCCGGGCTGGCCATGCTGGTGGTGTTCCAGCTCAGCAAGGGCGCCCTCGCCCGGCGAACGGTCCGCAGAGCCCATGCGCAGCCCGCATGAAGCGTCCGCTTCACGTCATGTGACGACCGGATGCCGGTTGTCTGGCAGCGGGGGGCGTAGCAGCCCCTCCATGCAGGGGCGGGGGCAGGGGCGGGGGCGTGCGCA
>JBIKTP010000679.1:0-2540 GCA_044348035.1 Burkholderiaceae bacterium | reverse complement strand
TTCACCGTTCTGGTGCTCGAAGCCGGTGGCCATGACCGCCGCCTGTGGATCAACATGCCCATAGGGTACGGCAAGACCTTCTACGACGAGCGGGTCAACTGGAAGTTCGAAGCCCAGCCCGACGCGCAGATGAAAGACCGCCGCATCTACTTTCCCCGAGGCCGTGTGGTGGGGGGGTCGAGCTCGATCAACGCCATGGTGTACTGCCGCGGTCTGCCTGGGGACTTCGACGACTGGGCAGCGCGGGGCAACACCGGCTGGGGCTGGAGCGACGTGCAGGCGGTCTATGCCGGTTTCGAGCGCCGCGTCGGGCCCGACGGCAGCCCCGCCCCGGGCGGCCCGCTGTTCGTGAGTGACGTGCGCCGCCAGTTGCACCCGATGGAGCGGCACTTCTTTGCCGCAGCGCAGCAGGCAGGGCTCCCTTTCACCGAGGATTTCAACGGCCCGCATCCCGAAGGCGTGGGCCGCTACCAGATCAACACCCGGCACGGCATGCGGTGGTCGGGTGCAGACGCTTTCCTGCGCCCGGCGCTGCGCCGCGGCCGCGTGCAACTCCAGACCGGTGCCATGGCCAGCCAGGTCCTGTTCGAGGGCCGCCGCGCGGTGGGGGTGGCCTACACGCGGGAGGGTGTCGCGCAGACTGCGCGCGCCAGGCGCGCCGTGGTGCTGAGTGCCGGCGCGATCCAGAGCCCGCAACTGCTGCAACTCTCGGGTATCGGCCCCGGGGCTGAGCTGCAGCAGCATGGCATCCCGGTGCTGCTGGCGCAGGACCAGGTGGGGGCCAACCTGCAGGACCACCTGGCCATGAGCTACTACTACAAGGCCACCGAACCCACACTCAACAACATGCTCAGCACCTGGTGGGGCAAGCTGCGGGTCGGCCTGCAGTACGTCACCACGCTGTCCGGGCCGCTGAGCATCAGCGTCAACCAGTGCGGCGGCTTCGTGCGTTCCTCGCCGGACCAGCCACGGCCCGACATGCAGCTGTACTGCAACCCGATCACCTACACGCTGGCCGCCTCGAAAACCGGCACGCAGATCGTGCCCGACCGTTTCGCCGGCTTCATCCTGTGTTTCCAGCCCTGCCGTCCCCTCAGCCGGGGGCGGGTGGGCATCCAGGGCCCGTCGGTGCACGACGCGCCCCGCATCGAGCCCCACTACCTGACCCACCCGGAGGACATCGCGCAGGCGCTGCGCGGCGCCCGCCTGACCCAGCGCATGGCCCGCACGGCGGCGATGCGCGGCCTGATCGCGGCACCCATCGCACCCGACCTCGACACGATGGACGACGAGGCCATGGTCGACGACTTCCGCAGCCGGGCCAGCACCTGCTACCACCCGGTCGGCACCTGCGCCATGGGGCCTGATGCACGCAGCGCAGTGGTCGATGCGCAGCTGGGCGTGCACGGCATCGAGCATCTGTACGTGGTCGATGCTTCCGTGTTCCCCACCGTCACCTCCGGCAACACCCACGCGCCGACCACCATGGTGGCGCACAAGGGTGCGGACGCCATCCTGCGCGCGCAGCGCTGAGGCGATCCTCGACAGACACCCCACCCCCACAACCGATACCCAGGAGACAAACCAGCATGAAACTCGAATCGATCAAGACCTTCGTGGTCGGCAACCCGCCGCCCGGCTTCGGTGGGCGTTATTTCGTGTTCGTCAAGATCCGCACTGCCTGTGGCATCGAGGGCGTGGGCGAGGCCTATGCCGCCACCTTCAGCCCGCATGTGATCGCCGCCATGGCGCAGGACCTGTTCGCGCGCGTATTCGCCGGTGAAGACCCGATGCAGACCGAAACCCTGTGGCGCCGTGCCTACGGAGAAGGTTTCTCCCTGCGGCCGGACATTTCGCTGATGGGCGTCCTGAGTGCCCTGGAGATGGCCTGCTGGGACATCACCGGCAAGGCGCTGAACCGCCCCATCTACAGCCTGCTGGGCGGGCTGGTGAATCCGCGCCTGCGCTCCTACACCTACCTGTACCCCGACGAGAACGAGGACGAGTCCTTCTACGGCGACCCGGTGCGTTCGGCAGAACGTGCCGCCGTGTACGTGAAGCAGGGTTTCACTGCGATCAAGTTCGACCCGGTCGGCGGGTATTCGGTGTTCGACCCGCGCCAGCCGACGCTGGAGCGCATGGACATGTCGGAGCGTTTCTGCAAGCTGATCCGCGAAGCGGTGGGCGACAAGGCCGACATCCTGTTCGGCACCCACGGCCAGTACACGGTGTCGGGCGCCAAGCGCATGGCACGCCGTCTGGAGAAGTACGACCCGCTGTGGTTCGAGGAGCCGACGCCGCCCGAACGCCCGGAGATGATGGCCGAGGTGGCGCGCCACACCAGCATACCGATCGCCACCGGCGAGCGGCTGACGACCAAATACGAATTCGCCCGCGTGCTGGAGACCGGCGCAGCGAGCATCCTGCAGCCGGCGCTGGGGCGGGTGGGCGGCATCCTGGAGTGCAAGAAGATCGCCGGCATGGCCGAGGCGCACTACGCGCAGGTGGCACCGCACCTGTACTGCGGCCCGATCGAAGCG
>JBIKTP010000678.1:0-2541 GCA_044348035.1 Burkholderiaceae bacterium | reverse complement strand
GCTGGTGCTCGGCGACACCAACAGCTGCCTGTCGGTGATCCCGGCGAAGCGGCGCAAGATCCCGGTGTTCCACATGGAGGCCGGCAACCGCTGCTTCGACCAGCGGGTGCCCGAGGAGATCAACCGGCGCATCGTGGACCACACCGCCGACGTCAACCTGACCTACAGCGACATTGCCCGCGAGTACCTGCTGCGCGAAGGCCTGCCGCCCGACCTGGTGATCAAGACCGGCAGTCCGATGTTCGAGGTGCTGACGCATTACCGGCCACAAATCGATGCCTCGACGGCGCTGCAGCGGCTGGGGCTGGAGCCCGGGGGCTATTTCGTGGCCAGCGTGCACCGCGAGGAGAACATCGAGTCGGCGCAGTCCTTCGGCAAGCTGGTGGGCGTGCTCAATGCCGTCGCGGCGGAGCAGGGGCTGCCGGTGGTGGTGTCCACCCATCCGCGCACGCAGAACCGCATCGACGCGACCGGCACGCAGTTCCATCCGAACGTGCGCCTGTTCCAGCCGCTGGGTTTTCACGACTACGTGAAGCTGCAGATGTCGGCCCGCGCCGTGCTGTCGGACAGCGGCACCATCAACGAGGAGTCCTCGATCCTGAACTTTCCGGCGCTCAACCTGCGCGAGGCGCATGAGCGTCCCGAGGGCATGGAAGAGGCCGCCGTGATGATGGTCGGCCTGGAGCTCGACCGGGTGCGCCAGGGGCTGGCCATCCTGGCGTCGCAGCCGCGCGGCGATGACCGCTCCGACCCGCATGGCATCCGTCCTGTGGCCGACTACGGCATGCCCAATGTGTCCGACAAGGTGCTGCGCATCCTGCACAGCTACACCGACTACGTGAACCGCGTGGTCTGGAAAAAGTATTGATCGGCTCGCGGATGCGGCTGCTTGTCGTCTCCCAGTACTTCTGGCCGGAGAACTTCCGCATCAACGACCTGGTGGCGGAGCTGGTGGCGCGCGGGCATGCGGTCACGGTGCTGACCGGAGTGCCGAACTATCCGCAGGGCACCGTCCTTCCGCAGTACCAGACCCGGCCTGGCGACTTCGTGCAGCACGCAGGCGCGCAGGTCGTCCGGGTGCCGATGCTGCCGCGCGGGCGCGGCGCCGTGCGGCTCGTGCTCAACTACCTGAGCTTCGCGCTGAGCGCATCGGTGTTCGGGCCCTGGAAACTGCGCGGTCGCGCCTTCGATGCCATCCTGGCCTACGAGCCGTCGCCGATCACGGTGGGCTTGCCAGCGGCTGCGTTGCGGGCCCTCAAGCGGGCGCCTCTGGCGTTCTGGGTGCTCGACCTGTGGCCGGAGACACTGCATGCCATCGGGGTGGTGCGTTCGCCCCGCGTGCTCGGCATGGTGGGGCGGCTGGTCCGCTTCATCTACCGGCGCTGTGACCTGATCCTGGCGCAATCCAGAAGCTTCATCCCGCAGATCCGCCGTTACGCCGACGCCGGCACGCCGGTGGAGTATTTCCCCAACTGGGCAGAGGCGCTGTTCACCGATGCCGGTACCGTCCGAGCGCCCGAGGTGCCGCTGCGCCCTGGCAGTTTCGACGTGATGTTCGCCGGCAATGTCGGTGATGCCCAGGATTTCCCCGCCATTCTCGATGCCGCCGAGAGGCTGCGCTCCCACCGCCACATCCGCTGGCTGATCGTCGGTGACGGGCGCATGTCCGGATGGGTCTCGGCCGAGGTCGCCCGGCGTGGCCTGCAGGAGCAGGTCCTGCTGCTGGGCCGTTTCCCGGTGGACCGGATGCCCTCGTTCTTCCTGCATGCCGGTGCCCTGCTGGTCAGCCTCAGGAAGGAGCCGATCTTTGCGATGACCATCCCCGGAAAGCTGCAGTCCTACCTGGCAGCCGGCATTCCGGTGCTCGCCATGCTGGACGGGGAGGGCGCCGATCTGGTCCACGCCAGTGCCTGTGGCCTGGCCTGCCCTGCCGGGGATTCCGCTGCATTGGCCGATGCCGTGCTGGCGCTCGCTGCCATACCGGCGCAGGAGCGCCAGGCGATGGGTGACAACGGCCGGCGGACCAGCGCGCGCGAGTTTGACCGCGCAATGCTGATCGACCAGATAGAAGGCCGGTTGCAGGCGCTGGCTGGCGCCGGCCGCCAGGCGCTGGCCGGGCGGAGCGCGCCATGATCCTGGTCACGGGTGCCAGCGGGTTTGTCGGCGCGGCCCTGGTGGACCGGCTTGCGCGGGAAGCTTGGCCCGTCCGTGCCTGTGTCCGCCGCAGCGACGTGTCCCTTCCGCCCGGCGCGCAGGTGGTACGGCAGGCCGACCTCGGCCCGCAGGCGCGGTGGGCTGAGTTGCTGGTCGGGGTGACAGCCGTCGTCCATGCCGCAGCACATGTGCATGTCATGGACGCGTCCGGCCGGGACGCACCGGCGGAGTTCCGCCGCGTCAACGTCGGGGGGAGCCTGGCCCTGGCGCGTGCTGCGGCCGCTGCCGGCGTGCGGCGCTTCGTGTTCATCAGCAGCGTCAAGGTGCATGGCGAGGCCACGGCACCCGGTCGACCCTTCCGCGAAGACGATCCGCCCGCGCCGATGG
>JBIKTP010000677.1:0-2542 GCA_044348035.1 Burkholderiaceae bacterium | reverse complement strand
AAGGTGGCGCGCATGCGCGACATGGGCGCCGAGGTCCGGCTCCATGGCCATGACGTGGACGCCGCGAAGGACGAGGCCCAGCGGTATTGCGACGCGTCGGGCTCCGTGCTGGTCGAGGATGGCCGGGAGGTCAGCATCGCGGAGGGGGCGGGCACCATCGCGCGGGAGTTGCTTGCGCGCAATCGCTTCGATGCAATGGTGCTACCGCTGGGCAACGGCTCGCTGCTCAATGGTGCTGCAAGCTGGATCAAGGCGCATGCACCCGGTATCCGGGTGATCGGCGTTTGCGCCGAGGGTGCGGACTCGATGGCTGTCTCATGGAAAGAAGGCCGGCTGGTCGAACGCAATGCCGTCAACACCATCGCCGACGGCATCGCGGTACGCCGTCCGGTCCCCGAAGCGTTGAGCGATATGGTCGGACTGGTGGACGACGTCCTCCTGGTGGGCGACGATGCCATCCAGGACGCGATGCGCGCGATCTTCCAGAAGGCCGGGCTGGTTGTCGAGCCCGCAGGCGCCGTGGGTGTCGCCGCGGCCATGGAGCATCCGTCGCTTCGCTCCGGGAGCCTGGCCACCGTGCTGTGCGGCAGCAACCTCACCCAGGAACAGATGCGCTCCTGGCTGTTTGACTGAGGGGCCGGTTCGATTCGCGGCGGGGCCGATGCCACCCTGAAAGTAGTCCAGGGCCACCAAGCCGTCCTCGCCGATCTGGCTCTTGCCACACCCTTGTTCGACCAGTAGCGCCAGTTCCAGAGGGAGGCGTCCGATCTCCCCGCTTGCGAGCAGTGGCTGCGTGCGGGTCTGGACTGCCTTGTTTGCTGAATCCCCAGACCCCGGCGATAGGCCTACCAGCGGCTCTGTAGACGGTTGACGGCGAGGCTGTCCAGTACCTGCTCCTGCCACGGTGTTAGATCCAATTTCGGTATCACCGAATGCCAAACTTGGATTGGACTGGAATCGACCCCCCTCCTAGCATGGAGCCTGACACGCTGACCTTGCCCCTGGTACCGCCGCGTGACCTGCAACATCCACAACCGGAGACCCTCCATGTCACAACGTGCCACCCGCAGGCGCTTTTTCTGCAATGCAGCCGTTGGTCTGGCTTCGTCATCCGGACTCCTGGCGCCCCTGACCACGTTCGCCCAATCCGGCGCCGCCTTTCCCAATCGGACCATTCAACTCATCGTCCCGCTAGGGGCAGGTGGCGTCGCAGACACGGGGGCGCGCATCATCGCGCGGCGATTGGCCGAGGTGCTGGGCGTTTCGGTGGTCGTCGAGAACCGGCCCGGTGGATCGCAGGCGGTGGGCATCGGCCAGGCGTCACGCGCAAACCCGGACGGCCATACGCTGCTGTGGACTACCGGCGGCTTCGCCGCCGCCCCGGTGCTCATGAAGGCATTCGAGTTTGACCCCATTCGGGACTTTCAGCCCATCACGATGGCCGCGACCAGCAACAACGTTCTGGTCGCTTCGCCAACTTTGCCCGGCAAGACGCTACAGGACCTGATCAAGTTTTCAAAGGAGAACTCCGGCAAGGTTTTCTACGGGTCGGCATCGGGTGGCACGACCTTGGTCTTCGAGCACCTGAAGATGACGACTGGTGCCCAACTGGAGTCCATCTTGTACAAAGGTTCGCCGGACGCCTGGGCCGACCTGATTGGTGGGCGCATCCACGTGATGCTGGATGGCCCGGCCCTGACCAAGGGTTACATCGAAAAGGGGCGCGCGCGAGCACTGGGCGTATTTGGCCCAAAACGATCAAGCGTGTTGCCCGACGTGCCCACGATCGCTGAACAAGGGTTCCCGGAATTCTCCGTATTGACGTGGGTCGGTTTGTGGGCACCCAAGGCAACACCTCGGACGGTTGTGCAGCGCCTGGAACAAGCCATGGCCCGCGTGATGGCGATGCCCGAAACACAGCAGGAACTCGATCGTGCCGGACTGGACGCCACCACCATGAGCGCGGCCGAATTCACCGAGGCCATTCGCAAGGAGCTCGCATTGTGGAAAACAGTGGCCGCTCGTGCCAACATCCAGCCGGAGTAGGGAGACTCACATGACCGACCTCAAGGAACGCATGGCCCGCGGTGGCGTGGTGGCCGCTTGGTGCGCTGTGCCATCGCCCTTCCTGGCCGAAACGATGGCTTGCTCAGGCTTTGATGCCATCACCATCGACCTGCAGCACGGAGTACAGGAGTATGGCCACGCTGTGAGTTCGCTGCAGGCGATCGATGGGCGAGGGGTACCCGTGCTTTGCCGCGTGCATTGGAACGAGCCCGGCATCCTGATGAAAGTGCTCGACGCCGGCTTCAACGGTGTGATCTGCCCTTTGGTGAACACGCGACAGGACGCCGAGGCACTTGCGCGGGCCTGCTACTACCCACCGATGGGCGGACGGTCGTTCGGTCCGTATCGGGCGTCGGCGACGCAAGGCGCAAACTACTTTGATCGCGCCAATGACTGGGTCGTCGTGCTGCCGATGATAGAGACGATGGAGGCCGTGCAAAACCTTGACGAGATCCTGTCGGTTCCCGGCATATCC
>JBIKTP010000676.1:0-2543 GCA_044348035.1 Burkholderiaceae bacterium | reverse complement strand
TCGGGCCCCACCGCCTGCCGGATCGCCGGCAGGGCTTCGATCGAGGAGGGAACCGCCGCCAGCTGCCGGCCACCATGGTTGGACACCACCACCCCGTCAGCGCCCATGGCTGCAACGCGCCGCGCGTCCGCCGGATGCAGCACGCCCTTGACGATGAGCGTGTGCGGCCAGCGCTTGCGGGCATGTTCCAGCAGGCTCCAGTCGATATGCGCCTGGGCCAGCGCGACCAGCATGTCGGCGATGTTGATGCTGCGCGGGTTGGTGGCGGTCGGCTTGAAGTTTTCGAAGGTGGGAGCACCTGCGGCCAGGGTCGACAGCGACCAGGTCGGGTGGGACGCAAGATCGGCGAGCAGGCGTGGCGTGGCCCGCAGTGGCAGCGCGAAGCGGTTGCGCCGGTCGCGCAGGCGCCGCGCGGTGAAGTTGGCGTCGACCGTCAGCACCAGGGTGCGGATGCCGGCGGCCAGCGCGCGGTCGATCAGGCCGTCTGCGATAGCGGCATCCCCGCCCACATAGAGCTGGAACCAGGTGTGCTGGGGCGCAGCGCGGGCGATGTCCTCGATCGAGGTACTGGCCATGGTGGACAGCGCGTACGGGATGCCAGCTCCGGCCGCCGCACGGGCGATGCCGAGATCGGTGCCTGGCCAGGCCAGGTTGCACAGACCCATGGGCGTGACACCGAAGGGCATGGCATACCGCTGGCCCAGCAAGGTGGTGGACAGGTCGCGCGTTCGGCAGGGCACGAAGACGCGCGGCACGAGGCGCAGATCCTGGAAGGCGCTTTCGTTGCGCCGCAGGGTGGCCTCGTCGCCGGCGCCGCCGTCGATGAAGTCGAACACCACGCGCGGCAGGCGGGCGCGGGCGCGCAGCCGCAAGTCCGCTATGCTGTGCATGACTCAGGATCCGCTCTTGGGCGCGGCCTTCAGTCGCACCGACTCGTACCAGGACGGGCTGCCATACCACTCGACCAGGATGCGCCGGTCGGCGATCAGCCAGCGGTCACCGTGGCGCTTGAAGGTGTCGACATAACGGCCTGCGTGGTCCATGCCATGGCGGGTCAGCGAGATGAAGTACGTCCAGCCCTGCGCAGTGTCGTCATTCACAAACTCCACCCGCGAGGTGGTCAGGTTGTGGCGCAGCAGCGGCAGCGCGCCATCCGGCCCGCGGTCAGGCCGGTTGGGGCCGATCACCGGGGTGTAGAAGGCGCGGATGGCATCCCGACCTGCGGCCTTCGTGCCGCTGGAGAGCTCCAGATGGCCGTCGGGCATGAAGGCCGTGACCACGCCCTCCACGTCACCGCTGTCCACGGAGTTGCAGTACACGGCCATCGTGTAGTGGATCTGTACCCGGTCGGCCGTCTGGTCTTCGGTCATGTGTGTCTCCTTCAGGTTGATACGCTGCGGCCTTTCGCCACCACCGCTGCGATTGCACGAAATTCAAGGCCCTATAAGTGACCCTGAACCGCACAAAAAGTATTTCGAACGATCATAATATATACAGTTAACGTGCTTCAAATATAAATTGCACTGGCCGCACCGCGTGCCGGTTTTGGCCCATCACACCACCAGGAGACAGATCCCATGCGCACCGTTCCCGTGTACCAGGTCCTCGCCGAAGACCTCAAGGCCCTTGGCGTCGACACCGTGTTCGGCCTCATGAGCGACTGCATCTGCCAGCTGTTTTCGACCCTCGACGCGATGGGTGTGCGCATGGTGGGTGCGCGCCACGAGACCAACGCCGTGATGATGGCCATGGGGTATGCCGCCGCCACCGGCAAGATCGGTGTCGCGCTGGTCGGCCGCGGGCCGGCCATGGCCAATGCCATGCACGGCACGATCTCGGTGGCCAAGTCCGCCATGCCGGTGCTGATCATCAGCGGCGACGCGCCGCTGGGCCGCGGTGTGGTCAATGGCCTGGGCCCCGACCTGAAGGCCTACCCGGCGGCCACCGTCGTGCGTGCCTGCGGCATCCCCACCTTCCAGCCGAGCAGCGCCGATGCAGCGCGGCAGTCGCTCGCCGATGCCGTCGCCGAGGCCTCGCTGGGCAAGACCTCCGTGCTGCTGCTGCCCACCGACTTGCAGGTGGGCTACACCACGGTGGCAGACGGCCCCTCGCCGGTGAGGCTGTCCTCCCCGGCCGCGCCGCAACGGGCCCGCCAGTCATCGATCGACACGGCAGTGGGCGTCTTGGCCAAGGCGCGTCGGCCGGTGATCCTCGCTGGCGTCGGCGCCCACCGCGCCGGTGCGCGCGAGGCCATCGAGGCGCTGGCAGAGCGCACAGGCGCGCTGCTGGTCAATGCGCTCAAGGCCAAGGACCTGTTCCGTGGCAACCCGTATGACATGGGCATCCTGGGCTCGTCGTCGACCTCGGTGGCACGCCGCTACATCGAGCAGTCCGACTGCATCCTGGCCATCGGTGTCGCGCTGAACTCGCTGACCTTGAGCTCCGGCAGTGCCCTGCCCGCAGTCCCGCTGATCCATGTCGACGCGGTGCGCACCAACATCAACCGCTGGTGGCCGGCCGACGTCGGCGTGGTCGGCGATGCG
>JBIKTP010000072.1:0-8132 GCA_044348035.1 Burkholderiaceae bacterium | reverse complement strand
GTGTACAGGCTGGACAGGCCGCGTTGCAGGTGGTTGGTGAGCTGGCCGGCTGCGATCTGCATGCGGCGAGTTTAGTGCCAGCGCGGCGGACCGGCCGCTCACTTCAGGCTGTTCGACAGGAAGGCCTGCAGGCGCTCGCTGCGCGGGTGCTGCAGCGTCTCGGCGGGGTCGCCTTCTTCCTCGATCTGGCCCTGGTGCAGGAAGACCACATGGTTGCTGACCTCGCGCGCAAACCCCATCTCGTGGGTGACCACCACCATGGTGCGCCCGTCCTCCGCGACCGAGCGCATGACGCGCAGCACCTCGCCCACCAGCTCCGGGTCCAGCGCCGAGGTGGGTTCGTCGAACAGCATCACCTGGGGCTCCATGGCCAGCGCGCGGGCGATCGCCACGCGCTGCTGCTCGCCGCCGGACAGGTGGGCCGGGTAGGCGTCCTTGCGGTGGTACACGCCCACGCGCTGCAGGTAGCGATTGGCGCGCTCCAGCACTTCGGCCCTGGGCAGGCGCAGCGCGTGCAGGGGCGCCTCCATCACGTTCTCCAGCGCGGTCATGTGGGCCCACAGGTTGAAGTGCTGGAACACCATGGCCACCTGGCTGCGCAGGTGCTGCAGCTGTGCGGGGTCGCGGGCCTTCAGGGCGCCCTTGGCGTCGGGCACCAGGTCCAGCGCCTTGCCGTTGAGCACGATGCTGCCGGCATGGGGCTGCTCCAGCAGGTTCAGGCAGCGCAGGAAGGTGCTCTTGCCTGAGCCGCTGGCGCCGATCATCGAGATCACGTCGCCCGCATGGGCGCGGACGCTGACGCCCTTGAGCACTTCATGGGTGCCGAAGCTCTTGCGGATGTTCTCCGCTTGCAGGACGGGGCTGGTGGTCATGGCGATATTCGTGGGGTGTTCAGGGGCTCAGGAGTGCACCGGTGCGCGCCAGCGTGGTGCCGGCGATCTTGCCCAGCCGCTTGCCGGCATGGGCCCAGCGCGAGCCGCAGCGGGCATACAGCAGGCCGGCCGAGACGCAGCGCACGGGGGTGGTGGCGCCGGTTTGCGGGTCCACCAGGTCGGCGATGGTGTCACCGGCCGCCACCTGCTCGCCGCTGCTGCGGTGGAACACCACCACGCCAGCGTGCGGAGCCACCACCGGCTCGGAGCCGGCCAGCGGGGTGGGGTCGCACAGCGGCGCGGGCAGCGGCTGGGCCGGGCCCGCCAGCACGCCACGGATGCGCAGAAAGGCCACCAGGCCATCGGCATCCTGCCGGGCCAGCAGGTGGCTGGTGTCGCATTCGCCCCGCAGTTCCACGGTGGCGGCAAAGCAGCCCGACGGAACTGGCCGGTCCGCAAGGGCCCGCTGCAGTGCTTGCCAGGGCCGTGTGCAGGCCTCGTCGAACGGGGAGCCGCCGGAGTCGGTGGCCAGCAGCACCGCACGCGCGCCCAGGGCGGCGCCCAGCTCCTGTGCGATGGCGCGGTGGGGCGTCAGCGCATAGAGGTGCATCACGGCATCGGTGTCGCAGTGCAGGTCCAGCACCACGTCGGCATCGATGGCGCGCTGCAGCAGCCAGTGCTTGAGCGCCTCGGCCGGGCTGGTGGCCTCCAGCCGCGCGGCCAGCTGGCGCAGGGTGCCCCGCACGATGCCGGCGTTGCGGGCGCCGTCGGCGCCCAGCTGCCCGGCCACGGCAGCGATCAGCGGGCGGGACAGATCGGGAAAGGCCCGGTTGAAGTTGCCGCCGTCGCGCAGGTCGAAGCGCCCATGGTGGTGGCCCAGCAGCTGTTGCGACAGGCCCAGCGGGTTGGCGAACGGCACCAGCACCACCTCGCCGGTCACAGCACCCTGGGCTTCCAGTGCCTCCAGCTGCTCGCGCAGGCGCTGGGCCACGAGGATGGCGGGCACCTCGTCCGCATGCATCGCGGCGTGGACATAGGCCTTGGGTGTGGCGCCGGGTGTACCGAAGCACCAGGCGGTTACGCTGTGCCGGGTTCCTGGCGTGTCCAGAGGCAGGTCGAAAGTGTCGATGCGCATGGGGTCGGTAAGTCGCAGGTTGCTCAGCCCGCAGCGGCGGGCCGCGACGCCTGGGCGCGCAGGTGCGGCAGAAAGCGGCGCTCCAGCAGCTTGAACACGCCCACCAGCGAGAAGGTGAGGACGAAATAGATGACCGCGGCGACACCGAAGGATTCGGTCACCAGCAGGTGGTTGGCATTGACATCGCGCGCCACCCGGGTGATGTCCACCAGCGTGACCGTGCTGGCGATGGCGGTCGCGTGCATCAGGCCGACCACCTCGTTGCTGTACTGCGGGAGGGCCCGGCGCAGCGCACCGGGCAGCAGCACCCGGCGGTACAGCGCGAAGCCGTCCAGCCCGTAGGCGCGGGCGGCCTCGATCTCGCCCACGGGCGTTGCTTTCAGGGCGCCTGCGAAGATCTCGGTGGTGTAGGCGGTGGAGTTGAGCGTGAAGGCCAGCCAGGCGCAGAACCAGGCGTTCTTCAGCAGCACCCAGGCCGCGCTCTCGCGCACCGCCTCGAACTGCGCCAGCCCGTGGTAGATGATGAACAGCTGCACCAGCAGCGGCGTGCCGCGCAGCACATAGGTGTAGAACCACACCGGCCGGCTGATCCACCACCGGGGCGACACCCGCGCCACGGCCAGCGGCAGGGCCAGCACGAAGGAGCTCGCCAGGCTGATGGCCAGCAGCACCAGGGTGGTCCGGATGCCGCCCACATACTGGGGCAGGCTGTCGGTGATGATCTGCCAGTCCATGTCAGTGCCGCCCGGCCGCCAGCAGGCACGGACGCACCCCCTCGGGGGGCAGCGAACGAAGTGAGCGTGGGGGCAGTTTCATGTCAGAACTGGACCTTGCGCACGCCCAGGCTGTAGCGTGCCTCGATGCGCGACAGCACCAGGATGGAAATGCTGGTGAGGGTGAGGTAGATCAGCGCCACGGCCATGTAGAACGTGAACGGCTCGCGGGTGCTCGCCGCCGCCAGGCCGGCGCGGTGCACCATGTCGTCCAGCCCGATCAGCGACACCAGCGCCGACGCCTTGATCATGATCAGCCAGTTGTTCGCAAAACCCGGAATCGCATGGCGCACCATCTGCGGCAGCACGATGCGTCGTAGAACCTGCCAGCGGGTGAGGGCGAATGCCAGGCCGGCCTCGGCCTGTCCCCGGGGAACCGCCAGTATCGCGCCGCGGAAGGTCTCGGTCAGGTAGGCGCCGAAGATGAAGCCCACCGTGGTCACGCCCGCCGCGAAGGGCGGGATGTCGATGTAGCCCCAGCCGTAGCGGTCGGCCAGCTTGTTGATGCCGATCTGCCCGCCATAGAAGATCAGCAGCATCAGCACCAGCTCGGGCAGGCCGCGGATCAGCGTGGTGTAGACCTCCGCGCCCCACCGCGCTCCCCGCGAGTCCGACAGCTTGGCGGTCGCGCCCAGCAGGCCGAAGATGCAGGCGATCAGCAGGGACGTGGCCGACACCTGCAGTGTCAGCACCAGTCCCTCCAGGATCGCGGGCAGGTAGCCGTGCAGCACGATGGGCAGCTGGCCTTACTGGCCGCGGATGTTGACGTCGAAGTACTTGTCGTTGATGGTCTTGTAGACGCCGTTGGCGGTGATCGCCTTGAGCGCGGAATTGACCTTCAGGCGCAGGCTCTCCTCGCCCTTGCGCATCGCGATGCCCACGCCACCGCCCTGTGCCGCACCGCCCAGGACGACCGGAGCGCCGACGCGGCTGTAGGCCTTGCCTTCGGGCGACTTCAGGAATGCGGCGGTGGCGGCCAGCGACGAGCCGAAACCGATGTCGCCACGGCCGGCGGCCAGCTCCATGGTGACCTCGGCTTCCTTGGCGACCAGCAGGACCTCGCTGTCCTTGAAGTTCTCCTGCACGTAGCGGGCGCGCGGCGTGTTGCGCGTCACGATGATCTTCTTGCCCTTGAGCGCGGCCGGCGTGACCTGCGGGTAGGTGCCCGCCTTGGCGATCCAGGTGGAGGGTATGTCGTAGTACGAGTCGCTGAAGTCGGCCGACTTCTTGCGCTCCTCGGTGATCGACATCGAGGCCACGATCATGTCGAACTTCTTCGCGTTCAGGGCCGGCATCATGCCGTCCCACTCCTGCGAGACCATGGTGCACTCGGCCTTGATGTGGGCGCAGATGGCGTTGGCAATGTCGATGTCGAAGCCCGAGAACTTGCCGTCCGGGCTCATCTGCGAGAACGGCGGGTAGTTGGCCTCCACACCGATGCGGATCTTGGCCCAGTCGGGCGCCTGGGCCAGGCTGGTGAGGGGTGCGGCAAAGAGGCTGAGGACGAAGGAGGCGGTGGCGAGTCTGCGGATCATGGGGAACTCCGTGGGGGGTGGATGAAAGGGCTGGGCGCGATTATGTACATAAATTTTCATGAAAGCAAATAATGTAAATATCAGTACAAACCCGGACGCCCCTGGCACGCGCTGTCCCCCGATAATCCGCAGCGCCCGCCCATGAAACGCACCAAGCCCTCCCCCACGCGCCCCGCAAACCCACCGGTCGAGGCCACGTTCGCACAGTCCGCGCTGGGGTTGGCGCTGCGCCAGGTGCTCGACGAGGGCAAGGGCTCGAACGCCGCCATCGCAGACTTCCTGCTGCGCCACCCGGTGCGTGCCACCGCCTGGGGCATCGAGGAACTGGCCGCGCAGACGGGCATCTCCACCGCCACGCTGAGCCGGTTCGCGCGCACGCTGGGGTTTGGCGGTTATGCGGCCCTGCGCAGCGGCATTGCCGAGGCCCTGCAGGTGGCCTTGCAGCCGGTGTTCCACCCGGTCGAAAAGCTGCGCGGCGCGCTGGAGCGCGGTGACCCTGCAGTGCCGCAGACCAACCCCGTGGTGGCCGAGAGCCTGCAGTCGACCCTGGACAACCTGGGCGCCACGGCCAGCGGCCTGGACACCGCGCGCCTGGCATCGATGGCCGCGAGCATCCTCGAGGCGCAGACGGTGTTCACGCTGGGCTTCGGGCTCAGCGCGCACCTCGCGGCGATGCTGTCCCTGCACCTGCAGCCGTTCTGCCGCCAGGTGATCAACGTGGTGGAGTTCGGTGGCACCGAGGTGGCTGCGGGCCGGCTGATGAACATCGGCCCGTCGGACCTGCTGGTCGCGATCTCGTTTCCGCGGTACGCCAGCGACGCACTGACGCTGACCCGCTACGCGCGGGACCGCGGAGCGCAGGTGATCGTGATCACCGATTCGATGGCCTCGCCCCTGGTGTCAGGTGCGCATTCGACGCTGCTGGCCAGCGCCTCCCACCCGGTGATGTCGAGCAGCAACGCCGCCGCCATGCTGGTCATCGAAGCGCTGGTCACCAGCCTGATGCTCAGTGGCAACGACCATGTGCGCCAGGCCGAGAAACTCACCGAGGCGATCTCGGGCTACCTCTACAGCGAGAAACCGGCCGACGCCGCCATGCGCAAGCGCCTGCGCAAGCCGCCAGCTCCGTAACGGCGCTGGCTGTCAGAGCGTGCGCACGGCCGCGAGCCGGCGCATGAGCTGCTGCACGATGTCGGTCTGCATGTCGCGGTAGAGCAGGGCCTCTTCGGCCTCCTTGGCCAGCACGGCGGATTCGTTGAAGCTGATGTCGCGCTGCTGCAGTATTTCGGTCGGGGCGATCAGCTCCCTGCCCTGGGGGGTGCGCAGCTGGAAGCGCACCCGCACCCGCAGCTGGAACTCGCGCACCTGGCCGCTGGCGTTGACGCCCACCACCGCTTTTTCGCGTTGTTCCGACAGGATGTCGAGCACGGCCTGCGCGCTGTCACGCTGCGATGCGTCGCTGACGATCTGCACGGTGCCCAGCGAGCCGAGGTTGCGCTTGAGCTCGCTGCCCAGCGTCGAGGTGTTGCTGACGTTGACGAACAGCGAGCGGAAGGCGAGGTCCGGCGCGCCGCGCAGCTGGAAGCCGCAGCCCGCCAGCAGCAGCGCGGCCGCCGTGGACAGGAGCAGGGGGCGGCGCAGCATCACAGCACCACGTTCACCAGACGGCCCGGCACGATGATGATCTTCCTGGCAGGTGCGCCCGCCGAGAGCTTCACGAACATCTCGTTGGCCAGGGCCGCCGCCTCGATCGCCTCGCGGCTGGCGTCCGAGGGCACGCGGATCGCGCCGCGCAGCTTGCCGTTGACCTGCAGCATCAGCTCGACCTCGTCCTGCACCAGCGCGGCGGGGTCGACCTCGGGCCAGGGTGCGTCGAGCAGCTCGCCCAGGGCGGTGTGGTAGCCCATGCCGCTCCAGAGCTCCTGGGCCACATGCGGGGTGACCGGGTACAGGCAGCGCAGCAGCATCGACAGGCCTTCATGCCGGGCCTGCGTGTCGCCCGCCGAGCCGTCGGGCTTGAAGTCCTCCAGCGCGTTGAGCATCTTCATCGCGCCCGAGACGACGGTGTTGTACTGCATGCGCTGGTAGTCGTAGTCCACCTGCTTGAACACGCTGTGGATCTCCAGGCGCAGCGCGCGCGCGCCGCGGCTGTGGCTGACAGCCGCGTCCTGCGCCGTGCTCGCCTGGCCCAGGCGGCTGGCGAAATTCCAGACCCGGCGCAGGAAGCGGTACGAGCCCTCCACCGCGGCGTCGTTCCACTCCAGCGTGGCCTCGGGCGGCGCGGTGAACATGGTGTACAGGCGCGCGGTGTCGGCGCCGTATTTCTCGATCAGGTCCTGCGGGTCGACGCCGTTGTTCTTGCTCTTGCTCATGGTGCCCACGCCTTCGTAGCTCACCATCGAGCCGTCCGACTTGCGCCTGGCGCCGATCACCTTGCCCGACGCGTCATGCACGTCGTCGACCTCGTGCGGCCAGAAGTACTCGATGCCGCCGCCCTCGTTCTTGCGCGAGTAGATGTGGTTGAGCACCATGCCCTGCGTCAGCAGCCGGGTGAAGGGCTCGTCGACCGTGACCAGCCCGATGTCGCGCATGACCTTGGTCCAGAAACGCGCATACAGCAGGTGCAGGATGGCATGCTCGATGCCGCCGATGTACTGGTCCATCGGCATCCAGTACTGCGTGCCTGCGCCCACCATGGCCTCGGTGTTCGTCGGGTCGCAGTACCGCATGAAGTACCAGGACGAATCGACGAAGGTGTCCATCGTGTCCGTCTCGCGCCGGGCCTTGGCGCCGCATATGGGGCACACCACGCCGGCATGGAAACCTTCGTGGGTGTTGAGCGGGTTGCCGGAGCCATCGGGCACGCAGTCCTGCGGCAGCACGACCGGCAGGTCTTTCTCGGGCACCGGCACCGCGCCGTGTTCCGGGCAGTGGATGATGGGGATGGGTGTGCCCCAGTAGCGCTGGCGGCTCACGCCCCAGTCGCGCAGGCGCCAGGTGGTTTTTTTCTCGCCCAGGCCGCGCAGCTGCAGCGCATGGCTGATGGCGTCCACCGCCTCCTGGTAGCGCATGCCGCTGAAGCTGCCGGAGTTGATGGTCACGCCGCGCTGCTTGTCGCCGTACCACTCCTGCCAGTTGTCGTAGTCGTAGTGCAGGCCGTCGATATGCACCACCTGCACGATGGGGATGCCGTACTTGCGCGCGAAGATGAAATCACGCTCGTCGTGCCCCGGAACACCCATGACGGCGCCGTCGCCGTACCCCATCAGCACATAGTTGCCGACCCAGATCTCGATATGTTCGTTGTTCAGCGGGTGCGTCACGAACAGGCCGGTACGCATGCCCTCCTTCTCGCGCACCGCGAGTTCGGCCTCTGTGGTGCCGCCGCGCTTGCATTCCTCGATGAAGGCTGCCAGCGCCGGGTTCGACTGGGCGGCATGCGCGGCCAGCGGGTGCTCGGGCGCCACCGCGCAGAAGGTGACGCCCTTGATGGTGTCGGCGCGGGTCGTGAAGACATGCATGCGCCCGTCGCCGATCAGGGCGCCGCCGGCGTCGCGGATGTCGTGCGTGAAGGCGAAGCGCACCCCTTCGCTCTTGCCGATCCAGTTCTCCTGCATCAGCTTGACGCGCTCGGGCCAGCCCGGCAGGCCGTCCTGCACGCAGTCGAGCAGTTCGCTGGCGTAGTCGGTGATCTTCAGGTAGTAGCCCGGGATCTCGCGCTTCTCGATGGTGGCGCCGGTGCGCCAGCCCTTGCCGTCGATCACCTGCTCGTTGGCCAGCACGGTCTGGTCGACCGGGTCCCAGTTGACGACCTGGG
>JBIKTP010000675.1:0-2545 GCA_044348035.1 Burkholderiaceae bacterium | reverse complement strand
CAGGAAACTGACCAGTGCCTCACCCACCCCGAGCTCGGTGATGGCGGTCTCGATGTCGAGCTTCGGGTTCTGCCGCATGGTTTCGGCGGCGGACTTCACCGCCTTCTGGTCCCGCGGCGTGAAGGCGCGCAGGGCGTGCTGCACCCGGTTGCCGAGCTGTGCCAGCACGGTGTCGGGAATGTCCAGCGGGTTCTGGGTGACGAAGAACACGCCCACGCCCTTGCTGCGCACCAGGCGAACCACCAGCTCGATGCGCTCGATCAGCGCCTTGGGCGCATCGGCGAACAGCAGATGCGCCTCGTCGAAGAAGAACACCAGCTTGGGCTTGTCGAGGTCGCCCACCTCGGGCAGGGCCTCGAACAGCTCGCTGAGCATCCAGAGCAGGAATGTGGCGTACAGGCGTGGGGAGGTCATGAGCTTGTCGGCCGCCAGGATGTTGACCACCCCCTTGCCGGAGCCGTCCGTCTGCATGAAGTCTTCGATGTTGAGCATGGGCTCGCCGAAGAACTTGTCGCCCCCCTGGGACTCGATCTGCATCAGGCCGCGCTGGATGGCCCCGATGCTGGCCGCACTGATGTTGCCGTATTCGGTGGTGAACTCGGAGGCGTTGTCGCCCACCATCTGGCACATGGCCCGCAGGTCCTTCATGTCCAGCAGCAGCATGCCTTCGTCGTCGGCGATCTTGAACACCAGCTGCAACACGCCGGCCTGGGTCTCGTTCAGGTTCAGCATGCGCGCCAGCAGCAGCGGGCCGAGGTCGCTGACCGTGGCACGCACCGGGTGGCCCTGCTCGCCGAAGACGTCCCACAGCGTGACAGGAAAGGCGCTGAATTCGGGCGTCTCCAGGCCGCGTTCCTTGAGTATCTTGGCAAGTTTGTCGCCGATCTTTCCCACCTGCGATATGCCCGTGAGGTCCCCCTTGACGTCGGCCATGAACACCGGCACGCCGGCGCGTGAAAACGCCTCGGCCATGGTTTGCAGCGTGATGGTCTTGCCGGTGCCGGTGGCACCGGTGATCAGGCCATGGCGGTTGGACTTGTCTGGCCGCAGGGTGCAGGTGATGGTGTCGCGCTGGCCAATGAGGAAGGGGTCCGTCATGAAAGTCCCGAAAAGTACAATCGAGCCTGTAGGGTAACGAATTTTTTGAAGGATTTCGCGTGGCAGGACACAGCAAATGGGCCAATATTCAGCACCGCAAGGGCCGGCAGGACGAAAAGCGGGGAAAGATCTGGACCCGTGTCATCCGTGAAATCATGGTCGCCGCCCGCGCTGGCGGGGGCGATCTGGGCATCAACCCACGGCTGCGTCTGGCGGTCGAAAAGGCCAAGGCTGCCAACATGCCGGCCGACACCATCAAGCGCAACATCGACAAGGCCACCGGCAACCTGGAAGGCGTCAACTACGAGGAAATCCGCTACGAAGGCTATGGCATCGGGGGCGCCGCGATCATCGTCGACACCATGACCGACAACCGGGTGCGTACCGTGGCCGAAGTGCGCCATGCATTCAGCAAACACGGTGGAAACATGGGCACCGAGGGGTCGGTTGCGTTCCAGTTCCGCCATTGCGGTCAGCTGGTCTACGCTCCCGGTACCAGCGAGGACAAGGTCATGGAGTTGGCCCTGGAGGCGGGCGCCGATGACGTGCTGGTCGACGACGACGGCGCCATCGAGGTACTCACCCAGGCCCCCGAGCTCGAGAAAGCCCGCCTGGCCCTCGAGGCTTGCGGCCTCAAGGCCGAAGTGGCCGAAGTCACGATGCGCCCCGAAAACATGGTTGAACTGGCTGGCGACGATGCTGCCCGCATGCAGAAACTGCTCGATGTGCTGGAAGACCTGGACGACGTCCAGGCCGTCTACCACAACGCCGCACTATGAAGGTGCTCGTCATAGGCGGCGGCGGGCGTGAACATGCCCTGGCTTGGAAACTGTCGCAATCGCCCAAGGTGGAAATCGTCCATGTAGCACCCGGCAACGGTGGCACGGCCCGGGCGGACGGTCTTAGCAACCTGCCCGTCACCGATATCACCCAGGTGCGGGCCTGGGCCCAGCAGGAAAAGATCGGCCTCACGGTGGTGGGCCCCGAGGCCCCGCTGGCCGCAGGGGTGGTGGATGAGTTCCGCGCCCACGGCCTGCGCATCTTCGGCCCGACGCGCGCTGCGGCCCAGCTGGAAAGCTCCAAGGCATTTTCCAAGGCCTTCATGGTGCGCCACGGCATTCCCACGGCCGCCCACGCCACCTTCTCCGAACGGGCGTCGGCGCATGCCCATGTTCAGGCGGCAGGCGCCCCGATCGTGGTCAAGGCCGATGGCCTGGCCGCCGGAAAAGGCGTGGTCGTGGCGATGTCGCTGGGCGAGGCCCACGCGGCCATCGACCAGATGCTGCCGGCCGATGCCCAGCCAGACGGCGGTGCCCGGGTCGTCATCGAGGAGTACCTCGAAGGCGAGGAGGCCAGCTTCATGGTCGTGTGCGACGGCAAGAACGCCCTGGCCCTGGCCACCAGCCAGGACCACAAGCGCCTGCTCGACGGCGATCAGGGCCCCAAC
>JBIKTP010000674.1:0-2546 GCA_044348035.1 Burkholderiaceae bacterium | reverse complement strand
GCCATGGGAGGCCTGCAGAACTGCCAGCCCGCCCTGGCCATCGCCGGCATGGGCCACCTGGAAACCGGACTGCGCGAGGTATTGCGCCACCATCTGGGCCAGCCGGGCGTCGTCCTCGATCAGCAGCAGTCGTTCAGCCATTGCGGCAGTGTAGGGGGCCGGCCCGGGCGCCTGCTTGTCGGTGCGGTAAAGATACGTAAACCGGCGGCGCCACCGTGGATGGCGTCACCGGATGGCTGTGAGCAGAAAGACCGGATAGTCCCGGGAGTCCTTGTGCACCACGCTGGCCGAGGCGACCTGAACCATCCGGAAGCCTGCGTCAGCGGCGGACCGTGCGAACCCGGCCCTGTCGAAGCCGAGATGGTGCACGCCGGTGTCCTCGGCATGGAAGCTGCCGTCCTCCAGGTCGAGGTCGGCAATCGCGATGAAGCCGCCATCGCGCACCATCGCATGGAACTTGCCGAAGATGGCACCGATGTCGCGGATGTGGTGCATCGTCATGGAGGACACGATACCGTCGAACGTGCGCGCAAGGTCGGTCACCTCCAGGTCGATTTCGACGATCTCCACCGCGCACGCCAGCCTGGCCTGTTTTGCACGCAGTTGCGCCTGCATCGATGGCGAGACGTCCACCGCGGTGATCGTGCCGACATGCGGCGCGAGCTTTTGCAGCAGCAGGCCGGTGCCGGAACCGAAGTCCATGAGGTGCATGGAGCGGTCCAGCGGGAAGGCTCCCCGGATCGCGTCCGCAATGTTCTGCACATTGTCGACCCGGCCCTGGCTTGCGTCGTAGTTGTCCGCCTTGAGCGCGAAGTGGTCGATGGTCATGGGGTCCCCGGTGGCATGCAAGCAGATCGTGAAAGGATTGTGCTCCTTGTTCGGCCTTTGCCGGCGCGGCTGGATGTCCGGCCTGGCGCGCTACGGGTCAGGCACTGCCTGGGGCGCGCGCCATCACGGGCACCGTGTGCCGCACGGAGGGTTCCGGCTGACCTTCGAGGCTTGTGCGCGCTCCGGCAAAACAATCGACGCCAGCGGGCAGGGCGGTGCCGGTTTGTGCGGACCGCGTCCAGATGTGGCTGGACACATCGACCGCATTCGGATCGTCGTAGCAACCGCGCGAGAGGCCCCGCATGTCAGGCCAGCGCTCGAAGGTGAGCGATACGGTGGTACCGCAACCGGGGCAGAAGTGGACGTAGACCTTCTTCCCGCTGACGTCCGAGGTGTGGGCATAGCTGTGCATCGGGCCATCGTTGAACACCACGGCATGGTTCGGGAACATCGATTCGGCATAGAAGGAGGACCCCGTCACCCGCTGGCAGAAGGTGCAGTGGCAGGCAAACGTGCGAAGCGGCGCCTGCGTGGTCCGGAACCGCACCTTGCCGCAGAGGCAGCCACCTTCGAGTTCCTGGGTCATGTCCGTGTCCTTTTCATGATGAGAGCGGCCCGTTCGGCGTCGGCTTCACACGCTGCCGCACAGTTCCACAAAGCGCCAGCCCTGAAGGCGCGCTGCCAGCGTGTGTTCCTCGTCCCACCCGACGCGGTAGGCGACCTCGACGGTCGGAGTTCCCTGCATGGGCGCGATCAGCACATGCGCATGGTTTACATGCGACCAGACCTCCTGCGCTCTGGTGATTTGCGGAAATTGCGCTTCCAGATCGGAGGGCGCGCCTTGTGCCTGGGCTTCGGCATACGGCGCGAGGTGCTCAAACAGCGCGTTCTCGATCTCGCGCTTGAAGGATGGGTACCGAATCGGCAATTCGCGGGCCAGCGCGAGCGACGCCGTGTCCGGGCCCCTCCGGTCGCCAGAGAGGCGCAGCTCTACAGGCCCGTGCCCCGCGAGGTGGACCTCACCGGTCCAGCAGGAGCCACGGCGTGTGAAGGTACCGAGTGTCTCGTCAACGAACGGTTTCGCCGTGAACAGTCCAAACATGAATACGACCTTTGCTGATATTCAACATGCGCGGTGGGCCAGGCAGCCATGCGTCGGCTTCCCGCCCGGATGGCCCGTCTGCTTTTGTTGCGGCGAGCCTAAACACGATCGCCTGTGGAGTCAACTCTGCAACGCAGCCCTGGTCTTGCCAACGGCGAGCCTTCAGACGGCTTCGCTTCGCAGCGCCTCCTCGAACATGGCGGCCACTGCGTTCCACTCGGATGCCAGGGCGTGACGACTGACGCGGAATCAAGCGTTGGCGCTCTGGTTGAACAAGCTGTCAGGCCTCACCGACGACGAGTTCCAGCTGCGGCCGCACCCGGTCCGGCGCGGTGCTGGTGGGAGCGGGAACCGTGGCGACCTGCCGTGCGCCGCAGGCCAGGTAGAACCCCAGAGCGTTCGGGTCGGCGTCGATGTGGATGCGGCGCTGGCCTGCCGACGAGGCCGTGGACATGGCCTTGCGAAGCAACTGGCGGCCGATGCCCTGGCCCATGTGCGCCGGATGAACCCAGAGTGACACGAGTTCCCGGGGAGTCGCTCGACCGCGGCGCAGGCGTCAGGTCCCAGGTGCAGGGGGCGCTCTCCGAGTTCGTGAACTGTCATGTGTTGCCCTCCG
>JBIKTP010000673.1:0-2548 GCA_044348035.1 Burkholderiaceae bacterium | reverse complement strand
GCACCGCGCCATCACCAGCAACTGCTCGCAGTGCCACGGCCAGGAAGCCTGGAAGCCCGCCACCCTGGACCACTCCCGGCTGTTCGTCCTTGACAGGGACCACGAAACCACCTGCGCCACCTGCCACACCAAGCCGGACTACCGGCAGTACACCTGCTACGGTTGCCACGAGCATACGGTGGCCAACATCCGCTCGAAGCACGAGGAGGAGGGCATCCGCGATTTCGGGAACTGCGTGCAATGCCACCGCGACCCGGGCGTCGAGCCGGACAAGCGGGGTCGCGTGGGCGAATCTGGTCAGCGAAAGAAGAAAGAGCAGGACTGAGCGCCCCCGTGCCAGCAGCGCTCAGCGGGCCCGGTGCCGCCCCCGGGACAGCGCCACCGCCAGCGTGACCTGTTCTCGCAGATGGTGCCAGCGCAGATCCAGTTCCTCGTCAAAACGCTCCGACGCATCGGCAACCAGGGCCGCGTGCTGCAGCGCGTCCGATGCGCCGCGCAGCGTGTCGCCGTAGGCAGGCATGTCCAGCAGATCGGTCTCGCCCTGTGTGGTCCGAAGGGGCAGATGGTCCAGCATCTGCACGACCTGGTGCAACAACCATGCGACCAGCCCGTTCATGTCGGCGGTGAGCCTGTCCTTGGCCAGCAGACGCTGCTCTTCTGCCAGGCTCGAGGCCAGTCCACGGGGCTTGACAACCAGGCTGTCGGGCGCTCTGACCGTGCCGTTGCCACGGGCCAGCCAGTCGCCCACCCTCTGAAACTCCTGCAAAAGCCCGGCGACGCGGGCGCGGGCCACGTGCACATCTTCCAGCAGGCGCCAGGCATGCAGGTACGATACCTCCGGCAGCAGCCACTGCTCGGCGATGGCGCCCAGCATGGATGCTGCCGCATCGATGCGCACCACACCCTCCAGTGGCCAGTGTGTGCAGACCCTTGCACTTCGGGAGGAACCGCGGGGTTGGCTGAGCAGCGGGGAGTGGTGCGGATTCACGGAATGCATTGGAACCGCCCCGGGGTTGGCGCTCTGTGCGGCACCGCACGCAACCGGGGCGGCAACGCCCCCGGCAAGCGTCCTCCATGTGTGGCATCGCACAGTGACCCCCTGCGCCGCGCCTTACCGTGTCCCCTGGGCCATCGGCACCATTGCCTCGCCCCCTTCTCCTCCACCTGAAAGCACCCCCCATGATCACCAATGCCAACACCGGAACCCACGACAACATCGCAGACCGCGCCGCCATCTCGGCAGACCATGCCATCAAGGCCACCCAGGGCGCACTGAACCATGCGCTTGACCGGATGGCCGACGATGTGCATGGTCTTCAACAAAAGGCATCGCCGATGGTCGAGCGTGCCAACGGGCAGGTCCAGGCGCTGGCGCACAACAGCCTGTCCCGCATGCGCTCCACATCGCAGCATCTGCGCGAGTCGGCGCACACCGGCGCCGACAACGCCAGGGGCTACATCCGCGAGGAGCCGGTCAAGGCCGTCCTGATCGCGGTCCTGGCGGGCGCCGCGCTGGCGGGCGTCCTGGGCCTCCTGGGCCACGGCAACCGTCGACAGCCCTGACGCAGAAAACCATCGGCGCCGGAGACCCGGGCCGACACCACTGTCGCACCGCAGCCGCCGCCCTACAGGCCCAGGCTTTGCAGCGTCACTTCGCCCCTGGGCGTGCGCAATGTGGCGCACAGATTGGCAGGGCCTGGCGTGATGGGGATGCCGGTCAGTCCGATGGCGGCGTAGGCCGCCTGCAGGCGTTGCGCCTCCGGGTGCATGATGGCCAGGCCATGCAGAGAGACCCTGGAACGCGGCAGGCTGTTCCTCGGGTGCATCTGCATCGGCTCCTTGTCCCCCGGCCTGCCCCACTGGACCAGGCTGGGCAGGACGCCGTCGAGCAACCTCCGGCCATCGTCGCGCACGGTGATCTGCCAGTGCAGCATGCCCCGGGCGGTGTCCCGGCTGGCAGCCATCACTGCGCCGCGGTCGATGCTCTGCTCGTTCAGTGCGGCATGGGCGGCGTGGATATCGGTCGTGTTGGCCACAAAATGCACCAGGCGTGGCGCAACCGCCACGGCAGCCTGCACGTGCGCATCGTCCATGTCGAACCAGCGCACGCGCGGGGATTGCGGCCGGCGCGCCGCCTGGGGGTCGATGGCGATGATCTCCAGGTAAGCCCATGCAAAGCTGGGCGTTGCGATCTTGAACAAGCGGTTGTGCGTGCCGAACTGCACATGCTCGCCGCCCGGGCCGGGGACGATCCCCAGGGTCTGTTCGGCCCAATCAACGCCCTGCGCCAGCGTGCTGGCCACCACCACGAGGTGGTCGATCTGTGTTTTCATGGCCTGAACATACCACCTGCAGACGCGCCCGCCCTTGGCAAAACGATGGGTGGCGCCGGGGCGGTGGACGAATCCTTGTAAACTGACCGGCTTTTCGTACCGCCATCCGCGTTTGCGACCACTCACAGAGACTGCGCCCCCGCCCATGCCCGATATCTCCACTTCCATGTTCTGGATTGCCGTGCTCCAGATCATCGCCATCGACATCATGCTCG
>JBIKTP010000672.1:0-2550 GCA_044348035.1 Burkholderiaceae bacterium | reverse complement strand
GACGTCATAGTGGCCCCGGGTGGTGCGTTTGCCGCCACCCTGGCTGTTCGGGCCGGTCGAAAACAGGAAGTTGCCCGGGAAACTGCGCGCGGCGGCACGGTTGTGTTCCGGGATGTCTCCGTTGAGCGCAAGATTGTCCCAGCGGCATTGCGGGTTCATGCCCCAGCCGAGGTGGGAGACGGCGTACGGGTCACGGTCTTCGGGGCTGGTCTTGCCTTCTTCCAGCCAGTCGCGCATCAGCATGGCGTCCAGGCCGCCCTCGATGCGGGTGACATGGCCGTTCTCGATCTGCAGGTGGATCCTGTCCTGCACGTAGCGGCAGTAGGGCAGTATGACGATGTCCCCGGGCATGATGACGACCGTGCCATTGGCGCTGCCCTCGTCGGGGAAGGTGTGCAGCAGCCCGACGCCCCAGTGGTCGAAGTGACCGGGTTCGTCGGCGAAGCCGTATTGGGTCATGACGGGGTACTCGCCCCGGGTGAAGGTGAGGTCGGTGCCGGCCTTGCTGGTCACGTGGACCCTGCGCGTGTTCTCGTAGAGGTGGTGCGCGTACATCAGCGCATCCTTCAGGCCGGGGGGCGACTGAAGGTTGAGCAGATCGTCGGGCGAGTCGATGACCATCTGCACCCGCACGCCCTTGTCCATGACCTTGCGGAGCCATGCCGAAAACAGCGGGATGTGGAAGATCAGGATCATGTCTGCCGCCATGAGGGCCTCCAGGGTGCCCTTGCACTGCCCGATGGTGGGCACGCCGACCTTGGTCCAGCCGGGGATGGTGTTGACCCGCATGTCGTAGATGTCGAAACCCATCTCTTCGGCTGCGGCGAAGGACGCCTGGATGTACTCCGGGCGGGTGCCCAGGTCGCTGACGACGGCAACGGTCTGGCCCGGACCGACCTTGCAGAGTTCGAACTGCTTGCGGAACAGGGTTGTCAGCCGGGCGGGGTTGACCAAAGGCACTCTGACGGCGGATTGCATGCGGGGCTCCTTGTCTTGCGGCGTGGCGCACTGCCAATGATCTGAATCAAGCATCAGCGCAGATTGCGCGCCAGTCTATGGACTTGGAATCGGGGTGTCAATAGTGAATGCCATTTCTTTTTGAGCCCATTTTCCGCTGTGGCAACCGTCGCAAAAGGCTGCCAGAATAGCCGGGCAACCGGGCAGGGTGCCTGCCACATGAAAGGGGTTGTCGAATGGCCCAGAGAAAAAAGGACGAGGTCCGTACAGCGATTCTGGAAGCCGCGTTCGACCTGTTCGCCGAGCGCGGCTACAGCGAGACGTCGATCCCCCTCATCGCCCGGCGCGCCGGTTTCTCCACCGCCAATGTCTACATCTACTTTCAGTCCAAGATCGAGATACTCTTCACGCTCTACGAGCCCTGGCTGCAGGAGCGCCTGGACCGGTTCGAGGCGTCCATACTGCGCATCAAGGACCCGCGCAAGCGGCTCGAGCGCATCCTGATGGCGCTGTGGCGGGATCTGCCGCGAGACAGCAACGGCTTTGCGAACAACGTCATGCAGGCGGTGTCGACCAGCGCGGGCAGCAGTGACTACAGCCCGCGCCTGCGCGAGCTCTTCCAGGCAAGAGTGGCTGGGTGGATAGCTTCCTGCATGCGCATTTCGATGCACGAGGCGGCCGGCATCGCGGCGGTGGTACTGATGGCCTTTGACGGATTTGCGATGAACGTGCACCTCGCACATGGCGTGGCGTGCGACCGCAGCATCGCCAGCCGGTTTGGTGCGCTGCTGGTGGATCCGGGCCGCGTCGACCCCGGGCGGATGCCATGACGGGCATGCCCAACTGGCTTTCCGCACTCGGGCTGGAAAGGTAGGCAGACGCGTTTCTCGCGCAGGACATTTCCCCCGACCCGCTGCCCGAGCTCTCCGATGCCGCTTTGCGGGAGCTCGGCGTGGTCTCGCTGGGTGGCCTCAAGCGCCTGCTCCGGCCAGCGGCCCGGATGCCGGCAGCCATGTCCGGGGCGGCTGCGGACCCGGTGGCCGTACCGCCTGCGCCATCCGCCGGCGGGGCATCTGCGGGGAAGCTGGACGACGGGGGCGAGCGGCACCACGCCACTGTGGTGTTTTCCGATCTCACCGGGTATGCCGCCCTGAACGACGCCTTTGATCCCGAGGAGGTGGAGACCATCATGGCGCGCATCCGTCGCGAGGCCGTGCAGGTGGTCTGGCGGCACGGCGGGCGTGTCAACCAGTTTGTCGGTGACGAGGTGATGGCGCTGTTCGGCATTCCGGTGGCCCGGCGTGACGACCCGCGCCGTGCGCTCAGTGCCGCGCTGGAGCTGCACCGGGCGGAGGACGGCATTGCGGTCGAGTAAGCGCAGCGCCTCGGCCGCGAGCTTGCCATGCACACCGGCGTGCACACGGGGTTGGTGATGGACGACGCCGAGCAGCATTGCGACAAGCTGGCGGCCTACACCGCCCCGGAACCTTTCGTCTGGGCGGATTTCATTGCGGTTGCCGATCAGGAGGCGGCTGTGGACTTCGAGCGCACGCAACCACTGAATCTGAATGAAGGCGCAGGCGAGACTCAGCG
>JBIKTP010000671.1:0-2554 GCA_044348035.1 Burkholderiaceae bacterium | reverse complement strand
TGCCCTTCGTGCGCATGGGTTTTGCCCGTTACATGGTGCCGATAGTGGCAGCCGGCAGGGGGTTTCGCCTGCTGCAGGCGGGTTTTGCCGGCACTGCGCTGCTGTCGGGCCTGACCTGGGGGGTCTTCAGCATACTTCTGTTCGACGGTGAGCAGCCGGTCACGCTGTTCATCATCGGCGTGACCCTGGCCGGCCTGACTGGCGGGGTGGTGACCTCGCTGAGCATGTTCCTGCCGGCCTTCTACCTGTTTACCCTGGCGGCCTGTCTGCCGTTCGTGTACCTGCTGTTCGCTGCGGAAAACCCCGAGTTCGCAAAGGCGGGCATTCTTTGCTTCATCTTTCTGGCCGCCAACCTGGGTTACGCGCATGTGCTGTACCGCATGCAGAAGGAGACCGTCTATCTGCGGTTCCAGAACCGGCATCTGCTGCAGGACCTGGAACTGCGCAAGACCCGGGCCGAAGAAGCCTCGCAGGCCAAGAGCCTGTTCCTGGCGGGCATCAGCCACGACCTGAAGCAGCCCCTGCGGGCGATCGCGATGTACACCGCCTACCTGCGCCATGGCGCGGCGGGGGACGCGGTGCCGCAGACCGCGGGCAAGATTGATCTGGCCGTGGGTGCGATCCACAGGCAGATCAGCCGCCTGCTGGAACTGGCCCGGCTGGAGTCGGGCGAGATGGCCCTGGAACCGAAGCCGGTGCAGCTGGAAGCCGTGTTCACGCAATTGGAGCAGCTGTTCGGCACGCAGGCGCAGGCCAAGGGTATCCGGCTGTACTTTGCACCCGTGCGGGCCCGGCGTGTTGCCGGGGTTGTGGCCGACCCGCGCATGCTGGGGTCCATCCTGGAGAACCTGGTCAGCAATGCGGTCAAGCACACCGAACACGGTGCGGTGTATGTCGGGACGCGGGTACGCACGCGGTATCCGGCGGGGCAGCAAGTCTGCGTCGAGGTGCGCGACAGCGGGGTCGGCATCGCGCCAGCGAATATTCCCCACCTGTTCGATGCCTACCGCAGCTTCGACGACCGGGCCTCCAGCGAGAGCCATGGCCTGGGCCTGGCGATCGCCAAGGCGCAGGCCGGCTACCTGGGTTGCGAGATCACGGTGGTGTCGCGACCTGGCGGTGGCTCGACGTTCACGCTGTGCGGGCTGGGTGCCGTGCCAGATGGCCACCCGGCCATGGCCTGACCTGGCGCTTCGAGGCCAGGGAGACGCCGGCGGTCAAGCCAGGCGGCTTGCGTGTGAACACCGGCACGGCTGGCCTGCGCCGTTCACAGGGTCCAGCGCGTGTCGCGGGCGCTACCGGAGTGGCGCCCTGTCCATGTCGTTTGTCGAGGTTCAGCCGGGGGCGGGTAGAAGCCCCAAGGCATCAAGGGCCGCCGATTCGTCCTCGAGCGCCGCCGCGCGCGCGTTTGCCGCTGTTTCAGACTCAGCCCTGCCAAACAGGTAGCCCTGCATATCGGTCACGCCGTACTGGATGAGGATGGTCGCCTGCTCTTGCGTCTCGACGCCCTCGGCGGTTGTCTGCATCCCGAGATCCGCAGCGAGCTGGGTAACGGCGCGGATGATCGCCAGACAGGCCGGCCGGGAGCTCAGGTTGGCGATGAAGGAGCGATCGATCTTGATGCGGTCGAACGAAAACGTCTGCAGATACGCGAGCGAGCAATAGCCCGTCCCGAAATCGTCCAGGGCGAAGCGCACGCCGAGTCTGTGCATCGACGTGATGCAGGCCAGAATCTCCGGGCTCGCGTCGAGCAGGACGTTTTCTGTCAACTCCAGTTCCAGCCGATCAGGGCGCAAACCCGTGGCGCTGAGGATGGAGGCGACCTGGAGGGGCAGGGACTCTTGGCGAACCTGCACGGGGGAAAGGTTGACGGCGATTTTCAGTCGGTCCGGCCATCGCGTCGCGGCGCGGCAAGCCTCCTCCAGCACAAAATGACCGATCTCGATGATGAGTCCGGTGTCCTCCGCGATCGGGATGAATTCGTCGGGCAGGACCAGGCCGCGCGTCGGGTGCTGCCAGCGCAACAATGCCTCGAAGCCCGCGAGGCCACCGGAGCGAACGCCGACAATAGGCTGAAAATTCACAACGAACTGACGCTTGTCGATAGCTTGGCGCAGGTCAATTTCGAGCAAGCGACGCTCACCTGCCTTCTCCTCCATCGTTGGTTCGAAGCGCAAGACGCTACCGCGCTTTTCGACCTTTGCGGCATAGAGGGCCAGGTCCGCACGGCTCAGGACTTCGTCAGGCGCGGTACCGTCGCGCGGCGCCTGCGCGATACCGCTCGAGGCACTCGGCATGAAGGTCTGGCCTCCGATCATCAATGGCGCGGCCATGGCGTCGAGCACCTCGCGGGCGATCTCTTCGGCCCGAAGGGTCGCTTCCGACCCCTCAAGCGTGATGATGAATTCGTCGCCGCCCCAGCGCGCAGCGGTGCCGCGCTCGTTGACGACCTCGCGCATGCGCGCAGCGAGTGTCGCAAGATAGGTGTCGCCTGCCTGATGGCCGAACGTATCGTTGATGGCCTTGAAGCCATCGAGATCCACGCAGATCACCG
>JBIKTP010000670.1:0-2566 GCA_044348035.1 Burkholderiaceae bacterium | reverse complement strand
GCACTTGTGCAGCACTGGTGCGCCGCTACAGTTCACAACCCGCTGTCGACCTGCGCCATCTGGTGCGGTGGGTGTTCTTCAACCTGTACGTCGGCAACCACGACAGCCATGCCAAGAACCTGTCGATCTACAGTGCTCCCGGGCGGGGTGTGGTGCTGACACCGTTCTACGATCTCATGAGCACGCGGCTGTACCCCGGTTTGTCCCAGGAGTTCGCACTGGCGATTGGTGGCGAATTCCGACCGGGGGACCTGACCGGCGACCATCTGGTGGGGATGGCCCGGGAATTGGGAATGCAGCCGCGGTTTGTCGCGCAACAGGCGCGCGAAATGGCCGAGCGCATCCCACCGGCGGTCTGTCAGGCGGTGGCGGAAATGGCGCCCATGCTGTCGCGCTCGGCGCAATCGCTGGCCGAGCGGCTCGAGCGTTTCGTTGCGTCGTCGACGAAGAAGCTGGCCAGGCGGTTGATGGCTGTGCGCTGATGCGCTCAGTTCAGGCACGTGGCCGGGCTGCTTGCCGCCGATGGAAACAGCCATCAAGGCATATTGTGGAAACTGGTGATTGGCCTGCCCGGAGGGGATCGAACCCCCGACCCTCAGCTTAGAAGGCTGATGCTCTATCCAACTGAGCTACGGGCAGAGATAGAAGGCAAGGCATTGGTGCAAAGGCCAAATGGGAGCGAAAGCACCGCAGGTTCCGCACCCTTGCCTCGACCGCGGTTCGATGTTATCTGATTTGCTCTCTGCCAACGCCGCCTCGCCCAGGCACACAGGCCTGCCCACAAAGCACCTGCGCACGCGAGCCGCATGCCTGGCACCCGCCATTTCCCGGCAAGGCATCTATTCACGCGGGTGATAGGCACTATCACGGCGACCCGGCAGACCCGGCCAGCGTCCACAGGGAGAATACGTCCAACAATTGATTTCACGCCAACACCGGGGGCGATGAACCTGCCCGGAACCCGGAGTTCAGAACGGGTTTTCCCCATTGCACCGGCACCCGTCCTGGCTAACATCGGCATACTGACCTGTCCCCGCGCACAGCGGCCCAATATCTTTGGAGAGCCCCCATGACCAACCGACGCCTCGTCCTTTCCCGCAGTGCTGCCCTGATCGGCGCCGCCTCGACCGGCCTTTTGCTGCCAACCCTTGCCCGCGCACAGGGCGCCAAGCTGCGCGTGGGGCTGATGCTGCCCTACACCGGCGCGTTCGCACAGCTCGGCATGGCCATCGAGAACGGTTTCCGCCTGGCCATCGACGAGCAGGGCGGCAAGCTCGGCGGGCGCGAGATCGAGTTTTTCAAGGTGGACGACGAGTCCGAGCCGTCCAAGGGGATCGAAAATGCCAGCAAGCTGGTGCAGCGTGACAAGGTCGATGTCCTGATCGGCACGGTGCATTCGGGCGTGCAGATGGGCATCCACAAGGTGGCGCGCGACACCGGCGTTCTCAACCTGATCCCCAATGCGGGTGTGCATGTGGCCACCCGTGCGCAGTGCGCGCCCAATGTGTTCCGCACCAGCTTCTCCAACTCGCAGCCCACCCGCGCGCTGGGCAAGGTGATGGTCGACAAGGGCCACAAGAAGGCCGTCTGGATCACCTGGAAATACGCCGCCGGCGACGAGGCCTTCGAGGGCTTCAAGGAAGGCTACACCGCAGCGGGCGGCACAATCATCAAGGAACTGGGCCTGCCCTTCCCCAACGTGGAGTTCCAGGCGCTGCTCACCGAGATCGCGGCGCTCAAGCCCGACGCTGTGGCGTGTTTCTTCGCCGGCGGCGGCGCGCCGAAGTTCATGCGCGACTACGCCGCGGCCGGCCTGAAGGGCCGGATCCCGCTGTATGGCTCGGGCTTCCTCACCGAAGGCGTGCTGGAAGCCGCCGGCCCGGCTGCCGACGGCGTGATGACCACCCTGCACTACGGCGATGGCATCGAGACCCCCCGCAACAAGGCATTCCGCCTGGCCTATGCCAAGACCTTCAAGCTGCAACCCGATGTGTACGCGGTACAGGGCTACGACACCGGCCTGCTGCTGATGCATGGCGCCAATGCCGTCAAGGGCGACCTCAACAACAAGGCCGCGCTCTACAAGGCCATGGAGACGGTCACCGTCGACAGCCCCCGCGGCAAGTGGACGATGAGCAAATCCCACAACCCGGTGCAGGACATCTACCTGCGCGTGGTCGAGAACAAGGAAAACAAGGTCGTGGGGGTGGCTTCGAAAGCGCTCGCCGACTCCGGTGCCGGTTGCCGGATGGCCTGAGGCCCGGCCTGCTGACTGACTGACTGACCACCGGTGGCTGCGGCCACCGGCTCGGTACGCTCGCCCCTACACGCCCATGGACTTCGCCACTTTTCTGATCCAGCTGCTCAACAGCGTCCAGTACGGGCTGCTGCTGTTCATGCTGGCGGCAGGGCTGACGCTGATCTTCGGCATCATGGGCGTGGTCAATCTGGCGCATGGCAGCTTCTACATGCTGGGCGCCTACCTGGCCTATGCGCTGACAGCCCGCTGGGGCAGCCTCACGCTGGCCATCTTTGCAGGGGTGGCGCTGGCGATCGTCTTCGGCCT
>JBIKTP010000669.1:0-2567 GCA_044348035.1 Burkholderiaceae bacterium | reverse complement strand
GCTGACCACCAGCAGCCGGTCCGGCCGGTTCTGGATCGTCCACTGGGCGGGGGCTGTCAGCGCGAGGTCGAGCGGCTCGTGGTAGAAATTGCGCCCACGCGTCAGCCCCTGGCTGCTGCTCTCGCCAAAATGCATTCCCTCGAGGACTGCGAGGTACCGATCCCGCCCCGGATCTGTCGATTGGCCACGGTACTGCGCGGCCAGCTGGCTGATGACCTGCAGGCGCTGGTCATTGCTGGGGTGCGACGCCAGCCAGGGGTTGCCCGCCGGCAGCGCACGCCCCTGGGCCCGTGCCTGATCGGCGGCGAACTGCTCCTGGCTCTTGAGCACCCCGATCACGCGCACCATGGTGAGCGGATCGAACTGGCTGCGCGACAGGTACTCGGCCCCCAGGCCGTCGGCCTGCAATTCCTGCTCGCGCCCGTACGAAGCCACATACCCTGCGGCGGCGACCTGCGACACATCGCTCACCACCCGGCCAGCGCCCCCCATGCCGCGGCTCTCCAGTACCGCCCCCAGCACCGTGGCAGCGAGCACGCCCAGCCCGGCATCCTGCTGCCGGGTCGCGCGTTGTGCGCCATGGCGGGCAGTCACATGGCCGATCTCGTGGCCGATGACCCCTGCGAGCTCGGCCTCGCTGTCCAGGTAGGCCATGATGCCGCGCGTGACATACACATAACCGCCGGGCAATGCGAAGGCGTTGATTTCCGGGCTGTCGAGCACGGTGAAATGCCACTGCAGATCCGCGCGGTGCGACAGCCGGGCCAGGCGCTGGCCCAGCGCATTCACGTAGGACTGCACCTTGTCGTTGGCGTAGACCGGGTACTGCTTGAGGACCTCCTGATGCTCACGGCGTCCCAGGGCAATCTCGGCCTGCGGGTCCAGGACAGACCGTTCCTGCTGGCCGGTCACCGGATTCAACACGGTCGTGCCACAGGCAGCGAGCAAGCCGCAGGCCACGATCCAGGGCACGATTCTCCAGCGCATGGTGATCTCCCTCCCACTGCGGCACCCGATGCCGCGCAGACCCGCAGTCTATCGAGAATGCGCGCCCGCCACGCCCGCCTGTGCCAGCAGCGGACGCAGGTTGTCCAGCATGTCGCCCACCATGGCATCGAGGTCGAACCGCAGCCGCCAGCCCCAATCGGCCTGCGCGGCGCTGTCGTCGATGGAACGCGGCCAGCTGTCGGCGATCGCCTGGCGGAAATCCGGCGCGCACTCCAGCATGAAGCCGGGCAGCCTGCGGGCAATCGCCGCCGCCATCGACGCAGGGGTCACGCTCAGGCCTGCGAGGTTGTAGGAATGCCGCTCGCGAACCGCCGCGACGGGTGCCTCCATGAGCTCCAGCGTGGCACGGATGGCGTCGGGCATGTACATCATCGGCAGGGCGGTGTCCGCAGCCAGAAAGCTGGTGTAGTGGCCGGTGCGCAGGGCCGCGTGAAAGATCTCGACCGCGTAGTCGGTTGTTCCACCTCCGGGTGGCGTCTTCCAGCTGACCAGCCCCGGATAACGCAGGCTTCGCACGTCGACACCATGGTTGCGGTGGTACCAGGCGCACCACCCCTCGCCCGCCAGCTTGGAGATGCCGTACACGGTGGTGGGGTCCATCACCGACTTCTGGGGGGTGTGATCGCGCGGTGTCGAGGGACCGAAGGCCGCGATCGAGCTCGGCCAGAACACCCGCTCCAGGCGGTGCGTGCGGGCGACCTCCAGCACGTTGAGCAGGCCTTTCATGTTCAGGTCCCAGGCCCACTTCGGGTGCTGCTCGCCGCGCGCCGACAAGGCCGCCGCCAACAGGTAGATGCGCCCGACCTGCAGGCGCTCGACCATCTCGATCAGGGCGCCGGGTTCGGTCGCATCCAGCACCTCGTGGCGCACGCCCAGCACGCGGCCCTCGGGGACCAGGTCGCTGGTGATGACGGCATCCGGCCCGTGTCGCCGGACCAGCGCGTGGGCCAGCTCCGTGCCGATCTGGCCATTGGCGCCAATGATCAGGTTGCGTGAAGACATGCGACGACGCTCAGGCGATCAGGCCGAGCTCGCGCCCGGCATGGCGGAACGCGTCCAGCGCATGGTCCAGATCGGCCCTCTCATGCGCCGCGCTCAGCTGGACGCGGATGCGCGCCTGCCCCTGGGGAACCACCGGGAAGAAGAATCCCACCACATAGACACCCAGTTCCAGCAGGCGTGCGGCCAGCTGCTGGGCCCGTACCGCGTCATGGACCATGATGGGCACGATCGGGTGTTCCCCGGGCCGGACCTCGAACCCGGCGGCGGTGATCGCCGAACGGAAGTACCGCGTGTTGTCCATCAGGCGGTCGCGCAAGGCGCTCGAGCCCTCCAGCAGATCCAGCACGGCGATGGACGCGCCCACGATTACCGGCGCCACCGTGTTCGAGAAGAGGTAGGGCCGCGAACGCTGGCGCAGCAGCTCGATCACTTGGCGCCGGCCGCTGGTGAAGCCGCCGGACGCGCCGCCCAGCGCCTTGCCCAGGGTGCCGGTGATCAGGTCGACCCTGCCGAACACGCCGCGGTGCTCATGGGTTCCACGGCCCCGGGCGCCCATG
>JBIKTP010000071.1:0-8200 GCA_044348035.1 Burkholderiaceae bacterium | reverse complement strand
GGTTTTTTTCCGGAAGAAGCTGAACATTTGTACCGATCTTGGGATCACACCATTTTATGAAACGTTTCTGGTTCCTCGTTGTTCTGCTGGCGTGCTTGCCGGTATGGGCCCAACCCGTGCCGCAGATCGAGCAGTTCACCCTCTCCAACGGCCTGACCCTGATTGTCAAGCCGGACCGCCGCGCACCCACGGCGGTGCACATGCTGTGGGTGCGTGTCGGCGCGATGGACGAGGTCGATGGCACATCCGGTGTGGCGCATGTGCTGGAGCACATGATGTTCAAGGGCACCGACACCCTCGCGCCGGGCGAGTTTTCCCGCCGGGTCGCGGCCCTGGGCGGTCGCGAGAACGCCTTCACCGCCCGCGACTACACCGGGTACTTCCAGCAGATTCCTGCCAACCGCCTGGAAGACGTCATGAAGCTGGAGGCAGACCGCTTTGCCAACAACCGCTGGGCCGATGTGGAATTCACCCGCGAGATCGAGGTGGTCAAGGAAGAACGCCGCCTGCGCACCGAGGACAACCCGCGTGCGCTGCTGTATGAATCCCTGAATGCAGCTGTATTCGTTGCGTCGCCGTATCGCCGGCCTATCGTTGGCTGGATGAATGACCTGGAGGCCATGACGCCGGCCGATGTGCGGTCGTTTCATCGGCTCTGGTATGCGCCGGCCAATGCCGCGGTGGTCGTGGCCGGCGATGTGGATGTGGCCCGGGTGAGGGCCTGGGCCGAACAGTATTACGGGGTGATCGGTGCGCGCGAGGTGCCTGCACGCAAGCCGCGTCAGGAACCCGTGCAGGCAGGCCTTCGCCGGCTGGATGTGAAGGCCGCCGCCGACCAGGCGTATGTCTCGCTGGCGTTCAAGGTGCCCGGCCTGACGGCTGCCGGCCTGCAGGCCGGGACTGCTGCCGCCACCGATGACGATGCGTTGGCCCTCACCGTGCTGGCAGCCGTGCTCGATGGTTATGGCGGCGCGCGCCTGGACCGCGGCCTGACCCAGGGCGATGACCGTGTCGCCGACAGCGCCGGTGCGTACAACGGCCTGTGGGGGCGCGGGCCGCAGCTCTTCGTGCTCGACGGCGTGCCGGCCAAGGGCAGGACGGCGGAGCAGGTTGAACAGGCCTTGCGCGCGCAGATCGCACGGGTCGCCCGCGAGGGCGTTTCCCAGGCCGAACTCGATCGCGTGAAGACCCAGTGGATTGCCAGCGAGGTCTACAAGCTCGACTCCGTTTTCAACCAGGCCCGCAGCCTGGGCACCTATTGGACCCTCGGTCTTCCGCTGGACGCGGGAGAGCGGCTGGTGGCACGCCTGCGGGCTGTACAGCCTGCCCAGGTCCAGGCCGTGGCCGCGCGCTATTTCGGTGATGACATGCTCACGGTCGCCACCTTGCGGCCCCAACCGCCCGACCCGAACCGGCGTGCCCGTACACCGCCTTCCGGCGCCCGGCATTGAAGGACACCCCCATGCGTTCACCCATCTTGCTGCTGCGCGGCCTGTTGCTGGCGTGCCTGTCGCTGTCCCTGCCCGTGCTGGCAGCCATTCCCATCCAGCACTGGACGCTTCCTTCCGGAGTGCAGGTCTACCTGGTCGAAAGCCCGTCGATCGCGATGGTGGACATGCAGATCGATTTCGATGCCGGCTCCCGGCGCGATCCTGCCGACAAGGCCGGGCTGGCCAGTGTGACTGCCGGCATGGCTTCTCGCGGGGTACTGGCGGCGCCGGGTGAGACCGCCCTGGACGAAAACGGCCTGAGCGAGGCCTGGGCCGACCTCGGCGCCTCGTTTGGCGCAAGTGCGACCGGCGACCGCATGAGCTTCTCGCTGCGCTCGCTCACCTATCCCGACCTCCTTGGCAAGGCGATGGCCCTGGCCGCCCGGCAGCTCGGGCAGCCCGCCTTTCCGCTGACGATCTGGCTGCGCGAACGCGAGCGCCTGATGGCCAGCCTGCGCGAGGCACGCACGCGTCCGGCCACGATTGCAGGAAGGGCTTTTGCAGCCGCTGTCTACGGCGCCCACCCCTACGGGTACGAAATGACCGAGCAGACCTTGTCCCGCATCGGCGTCGCCGACATGCAGTCCCTGTATGCCCGCGCGATACAGCCTTGCCGTGCCAAGGTGTCCATCGTGGGCGCTGTCACGCGCGCACAGGCCCAGGAGCTTCTGGGCGTCCTGTTTTCCCGCCTGCCTGCCGGTGCGGCCGGTTGCGCCGTCCTGCCGCCCGTGCCGGAGGTCGCCCCCCTCGACACACCTGCCGATCTGCGCATCGCGGCGGATTCCGCGCAGGCCCATGTGCTCATGGGGCAGCCGGGCGTCAAGCGCGACGACCCGGACTTCTTCGCGCTCACGGTGGGCAACTACATCCTGGGCGGTGGCGGTTTCGTGTCGCGGCTGACGGCAGAGGTGCGCGAGAAGCGGGGGCTGAGCTACAGCGTCTACAGCTATTTCTCGCCCAGCCTGCATGCGGGGGCTTTCACCGTGGGCCTGCAGACCCGGCCGGACCAGGCCGCCCAGGCGCTGGCCGTGTCCCGTGAGGTGGTCGGGCGCTTCGTGACCGAAGGTCCGACGCAGGCCGAACTGGATGCCGCCAAGTCGAACCTGGTGGGCGGTTTTGCCCTGCTGATCGACAGCAACCGCAAACTGCTGGGCAACGTGGCCAACATCGCGTGGAACGGCCTGCCCCTGGACTACCTGGACCGCTGGACGGCCATGGTGGAACGCGTCACGGTGGCCGATGTGCGTGCAGCGTTTGCGCGCGCCTTGCAGCCTGCGCGGATGGTGACGGTCATCGTGGGCGGCGCCCCGTGAGCTGCACGCTGTATTGGTCGCCCGACAGCGCCAATGTGGTCGTGCGCACGGTGCTGGAGGAGCTTGGTGTCGCCTACCAGGATGTGCTGGTCGACCGGGCCGGTGGCGTGCACAGCAGTGCTGCCTACCGCGCGATGAACCCGCAGGGCCTGTTGCCGGTGCTGGTGGTGCCCGACCAGGACGAACCCCTGTTCGAGACCGCCGCCATCCTGCTCTGGCTGGCAGAGCGCCACAGTGCACTGTTGCCGGTTTCCGCAGCCTCCCGCGGCCGGGCGCTGAAGTGGCTTTTCTACCTGTCCAACACCCTGCACGCCGATCTGCGGGTGCTGTTCTACAGTGCGCGCTACGTGGACGGAGCGGACGCGATCCCCGCGCTGCGCGCAGCCATGCATGCGCGGGTGGCTGGCCATTTTTCGCTGCTCGATGCCGAGATCGCACGCTGCGGCGGCCCCTGGTTGCTGGGCCCGGAACTCAGCATCTGCGACATCTACCTGGCCTGGTGCGCGCGCTGGGCCCAGATCTACCCGCAGGGTGACACGCTGGCGCGCGAGGCGCTGCATGGTCTGCCGCAGTTGTGGTCCCTGTTGTCCGCACTGGAGGTGCGCGCTTCGGTGCAGCGGGCCTGCGTCCGCGAGGAGATTGCCCGGCGGCCCTTCACCGACCCGGTGGTGCCGCAGCCCACCCGCGGCGCGGTCACCGGTTGAGCGGTGCCGGCCATCCGCCTGGCCCGCTGTCGGCACGGGAGCAGGGGTTAAGCTTGGCGCCATGGCAAAACCCCTCAAGACATCCGTGCCGGTGCGCGCGAACCACGAGATCCGCATCATCGGCGGCGCCTGGAGACGTACACGCATTGCGGTCCGTGACCTGCCGGGATTGCGGCCCACGCCCGACCGGGTGCGCGAAACCTTGTTCAACTGGCTCGGCCAGGACCTCAGCGGCTGGCGCTGCCTGGATGTTTTCGCCGGCACCGGCGTGCTGGGCCTGGAAGCCGCTTCGCGCGGGGCGGCCGATGTGGTGCTGGTCGAGCAGGACCGCACGCTGGTCGAGGCAATCGCAGCCACGCTGCTGCGCCTGAAGGCGCAGGGCGTGCGGGTTGTGCGCGGGGATGGTGTGGCGACACTGCGGCAGTCTGCGCCCTCCAGCCTGGACCTGGTGTTCGTCGATCCACCTTTTGGCGCGATGTTGTTCGAACCGGCTCTGCGCGCTGCCGCGGCCGCCGTAGCACCCTCCGGATGGGTGTACCTGGAAGCGCCGCTGGCCTGGACCGACGCCTCGCTGGCGCCCTTCGGACTGTGTGTGCACCGCCATCTGAAGGCTGGCGCCGTCCACGCGCATCTCTTGCGTCGTGCCGATCCTGCCCATGCATAATTCGGCGCAACCGCGGGAACTCCCGCCCCTGTCCTGGAGACACCATGAGCAACAACATCATCGCTGTGTACCCGGGTACCTTTGATCCCATGACGCTGGGGCATGAAGATGTGGTACGCCGCGCCACCCAATTGTTCGACCGCGTCATCGTGGCAGTCGCCGCCGGGCACCACAAGAAGGCCATGTTCAGCCTGCAGGAGCGCGTGGAGATGGCCCGCGACGTGGTCAAGCCCTATCCCCATGTGACGGTGGAAAGCTTCGAGGGCCTGATGCGCGACTTCGTCGTGGCCCGTGGCGCCAAGGCCATGGTGCGCGGCCTGCGTGCCGTGACCGACTTCGACTACGAGTTCCAGCTGGCCGGCATGAACCGTACGCTGATGCCGGATGTGGAAACGGTGTTTCTGACCCCCAGCGACAAGTACCAGTTCATCTCCAGCACATTCGTGCGGGAGATCGCGGTACTCGGTGGCGAGGTCGACAAGTTCGTCGAGGCCTCGGTGTTGCGCCGGCTGGTCGACAAGGTGCGCGAGCTGAAAAAGGCCGCCTGAGGCGCGTCAGTCCCGCGCCGCAGACAGCGTGCCCAACCAGCGCAGCAGCGCCGGGTTGACCACCTCGGGGCGCTCCATGGTCAGCATGTGCCCGCAGTCGGGCACCATCTGCAGTTGTGCGTGCGGCACCAGCGTGGCGATCTCGTGCGAGCATTCCGGAGGGGTCAGCTGGTCGGAGTCGCCGCACATCACCAGCACCGGGCAGCGCAGGGCTGGCAGGTGCAGGCGTGCATCCGGGCGCCCGATGATGGCGCGGTTCTGGCGCACGAGCTGCTGCGCGCCCGCATCCATCACGAAGTCGAGGTAGGCCTGGGTCAGCCGTGTGTCACCCACGCGGCTGGAATGGAAGGCCAGTGGCACATTCAGGCGCAGGACTTCCAGCGCACGGCCCTGCTCGAAGAAGGTGATGGCCGCCTCTCGGAGTTGCCGGACATCGTCTGTCTCGGGCCGGGCATTGGTGCCCAGCAGGGCGAGGCCCCGGATGCGCTGCGGCGCCTGGCGCGCGACCTCCATGGCGACGATGCCGCCCATCGAGGCGCCGCACAGGACCAGGTCGCCAGCATGCTCGGCCAGCAGTGCCGAAGCCATGTCCTGGATGCTCGCATGGCGGGCATGCACATCGGTGACATGGGGTCGCCAGGTCTCTGGCAAGGCGGCAAGCTGGTCTTGCCACATGCGGGCGTCGGAGGCGAGTCCGGGGAGCAGGATCAGTCGGGACATGGCGCGATTATCCGCGCCCGGGGCGGTGCCGGGCATGGTACTTGTCGCCGGTCAACACGGATCGGGCCGGGCGGCGTATGCTGCAGGCATGGGCGCACGAGCCCGCTTGATTCCGGAGACTGAACATGAAGATACTGCTACCTGTGGATGGGTCCGAGTTGTCGCTCAAGGCGGTGCGCGTCGCACTGGACCTGCTGCGCCAGGGACTTTCGGGAACACTGGTCCTGGCCAATGTGCAGGAGCCGGCCACCTTGTACGAGATGGTCGTGGCGCCCGATGGCGAAGTGCTCCAGCGTGTCAGCACGGCTGCCGGTGTCGACACGATGCAGGGCGCAGAAGCCCTGTTGCTGGAGGCGGGCGCGGTCTACGAACGCGAGATCGCCACAGGCGATCCGGCCCATACGATTGTCGACATCGGTGAACGCTTCGGTTGCGACATGATCATCATGGGTGCACGCGGCGTGAGCGCCATGCGCAGCGCGCTGCTCGGCTCGGTGTCCAACGAGGTACTGCATTCGGCCCAGGTGCCGGTGATGATCGTCAAGCCCGACGAGGAGCCATGAGGTTCAGGGCTGCTGCGCCGATCCTGTCGTGACCGCGTCGCGCAGGGCATCGGCAAGCCCGAGCGCCTCGTAGACCGGGGTGCAGCGGCGCCGCAGGCGGACCGACTCCGGCTGACCGTTGATCTGTGGCTGCAGGATCTGCTGTGCAGCAGCCCACTGGCCTGCCCGCATGAGCGCGTCCAGATGGATCTGCGCGAACAGGTCCCGCTGGGCATGGCTGCCGCCAATCTCCAGCAGCCGCGGCAATGCCGCGCCAAGGGCCTCGACAGCCTCCAGGTGCCGGCCCTGGGCGTGCGCCGCCAGTCCCCGGCTGGCGGGCAGGCAGACCTTGAGCCAGACGTCGTCGATCACGGTGGCGTCCGGCGCCGAGGACCGGGCCGGAGCGATGCCCAGGCAGTGCGCCTCGATGCTGCCCAAAAGCGTGGACGCCTCCGGCCGGCCCGCACGCGCCAGACCATAGAGGTACTGGAGGTCGAGAAAAGGCAGCACGTGGTCATGCACCCGTGTTGTCAGGTGGTCGGCGACGTCCTGCCAGCGTGTGCCGATGTCCACCCCGGCCAGCTCCAGGCGCGCCAGCAGCGACACGGCGCCGATCTGGTCCTGCGAGTACTCCTTGACGACGCCCCACACACGGTTGTCGTAGAGCTGCAGCGCCGCAGCGCCGTCGCCCAGTTCCAGTTCGAACAGTGCGAGGTGCCACCAGTTGTGGGTCAGCATGAAGGAGTTCAGGCCGGTCCAGGTGGGGCTGACGTCCTGCATGAACTGACGGCCCTCCCGCAGACGGCCCTGGGTGAGCATGACGTGCGCCAGCGCATGCTGGGCCCAGGGCTCCTTGGGGCACAGGGCCAGCGCCCGGCGCGCCGCCCGTTCAGCCTCGTCCAGCAAATGGCATTGCTCCCACCCGAAGGCTGCCATGCCGTGCAGGTAGGCGACATCTCCGGCGTGTGGCAGTGCGGACAGGGCCAGGCGCAGCATGCCCGGGCCATTGCCCTGGTTGAAGAGGTGGTACTGCCCGAGCTTCACCGAGGCGAGGTCCCGCGGGCACAGCCGTGCCTGCTCTTCGTGCAGTTGGACGGCGCGGGCGATATCGCCCTCGACCCAGGCCGCCACCGCAGCCACGAAGCGTTGTTCACGCGGCGACGCACGGTGCGCTTGCGCAATCGCCGTGCTGATGAAGGGCCGCGCGTGCAGGGGTGCATCGGCCGATTCGGCAAACATGTGCAGCGCCGCGCAGGCGGCCTGCACGATGGCACTGTGGTCGGAGTGGGCCACCTGCAGGATGTTGGCGACCCGCGACTCGCAGGAGATGAATCCCCCGACAAAGTCGTTGAGCGCATCCAGGCTGGCGGGGTGGTCCAGATGGACGGGATTGCCCAGGCTGTCGCTCAACACCGCGCTGCGCATCAGTGACCTGCAGCAGTCGCGCTGGGTTCCGGCCAGGGCCGTTGCGTGCCGCGAAGCAGTTCGAAGGCGCGTGACAGCTGCAACACGCCAAGATCGTCAAACCGCTGCCCGGCGATCTGCAGGCCGATCGGCATCCCCGAGCCCGAGTAGCCGCAATTGATCGATGCGGCGGGTTGCTCGGACATGTTGTAGGGCACGGTGAATGCAATGTGCTCCAGGCCGTGCAGCGGGTCGTTGGTGGGCGACGGGTCGCCAGCCGGCGCCGCATGCACCGGAGAGGTGGGCGACAGGATGTAGTCGTAGGCGCGGCAGGCCGCTACGGCGGCCACGCGGGTGGCATGGCTCTGGGTTGCAGCGGTGAACACCTGGGTTGGCGTCATGCCCTGGGCGCTGTCGGCCCAGCGCTGGATGTAGGGCAGCACCTTGGCCTTGTCCTGCGGGTCCAGGGCTGCCAGGTCCAGGTGGGAGCGCATGCGCCAGAAGTGGTCGAGGCCGTCCAGCATGGCGGGCGTCAGGAACGGTTTCATCGGTTCGACGATGGCGCCCGCCTGCTCCATCAGCAGCGCAGCCTGCTGAACCGCCGCCGCGATGTCCGGCTCGACCGGTAGTCCGCAACCGGCGTCCATCAGCAAGCCGATGCGCAGCCCGCGCAGCCTGGCGACACCGGTGTCCGCCTGCTCCCAGGCGATCTGCTGGTAGGGCAGGCACATGCTGTCGCGCGGGTCCGGCAGGCTCAGCACCTGCATCATCAGGGCCGCATCGGCCACCGTACGGGTCATGGGGCCGGCGGCACG